>VSNH01000109.1 GCA_009774215.1 Lachnospiraceae bacterium | reverse complement strand
GATTAACTTATTCACCAGATATATTTATTTGACGAAAAAAAGGGAAATGGGCAGATGGGAATTTGACGGTCTACAGTATGGAACGAGAGCCGGAGAGCCGTATATAAAACACATTGATGGTGATATATGGGAATTGAGACCATTGAGAGACAGAATTTTATTTGCTGCATGGGACGGCAGCAGTTTTGTCATATTACATGTATTTATGAAAAGGACACAAAAAACACCACGGAAAGAGATAGAGCGGGCAAAACGGAATTTAACCGATTATAGAGGGAGAAAACATCATGAGGATGAATAAAGAATATTCACAAGCTGTAACTAAGGCGAAGGAGAATCTGGCTGATTTGAATGAGCGGGGAACGGAAGCTGTTGGCGGAAACGTTCTCGAATTTATGGAAAGCATTCTTACGAAAGATGAAATAGTAGAGAGCGAACTGAGGGTGTCTATTATTGGGGAATTGATAAAGGCAAGGCAGGAAAAGGGGATAAGTCAAAAAAAGCTGGAGGAATTAAGCGGGGTTAAACAGCCTGTCATAGCAAGAATGGAAAAAGGCAATACTAGTCCGCAATTGGATACGATTTTAAAGGTATTAGCGCCTTTGGGAAAGACATTAGCGGTTGTTCCGTTGGAAATAGTTAGTAAACAGTCTTAAATATTTGGGATTGTACGGATAATCGTGTAGTGAAAAGATTCATTGAGGAAAATTGTAAATTTTTTAAAAGGATTAGTATATACATTTTGATAGAGAAATGACATTCAATTTGTTTTATAATGTGCCGTAAATGTCCGTCTTATGGGATTTTGCGGCACATATGATATTTGTATGGTCACTAATGACCGTAATTTTTGATGAATTCGCGGTACTAAATGGAAAAGTAAGGTATATGAAAGCAATTATGTACGCTATTATATATTGTACGGAGGTATGTGAAGAGATACCCCTTTATAGAAACTATATTAAATTGTGGTAAAATTAAACAATAGGGATGTTTTTGGGTTTATCATCAATTTAGAAAGAGTTTACACAATTTTAGCACTCACCTCTTGACAGTGCTAACAATAAGTTGTATTGTGATAGTGTAAATAGAACAGATTGACACAAAGCATCTGCAACGTCAAGGAGGTGGATGATATGAACTTAACGAAATTTACGCAGAAATCCATACAGGCGGTAGAAGGGTGTGAAAAGCTTGCCTACGAGTACGGCAACCAGGAGATCGAAGAAGAGCACCTGTTATACAGCCTGCTTACCATTGATGACAGCCTGATTCTCAAGCTGGTTGAGAAGATGGAGATACAGAAAGAATACTTTACGAACCGTGTGGAACAGGGGCTTTCCAAGCGCACGAAGGTGCAGGGCGGGCAGATTTTCATCGGACAGGACTTAAATAAGGTTCTGATCGGTGCGGAGGACGAGGCAAAGGCGCTGGGCGACGAGTATGTGTCGGTGGAGCATCTTTTCCTCGCCATGTTAAAACACCCGAATAAGGAGATCAAGGAGATTTTCCGGGAGTTCGGCATCACGAGGGAGCGGTTTTTGCAGGCGCTCTCCACCGTGCGGGGCAACCAACGGGTGACTTCGGATAACCCCGAAGCGACTTATGACACCTTGGAGAAATACGGGCAGGATCTGGTGGAGAAGGCGAGAGACCAGAAGCTTGACCCCGTGATCGGCAGGGATACCGAGATCCGCAACGTGATCCGGATTCTGTCAAGAAAGACGAAGAACAACCCCGTATTGATCGGGGAACCGGGCGTGGGAAAGACGGCGGTGGCGGAAGGGCTGGCGCAGCGGATTGTCCGGGGCGACGTGCCGGAAGGACTGAAAGATAAGAAGATTTTTTCGCTTGACATGGGCGCACTTGTGGCGGGCGCGAAGTATCGCGGCGAGTTTGAGGAGCGTCTGAAAGCGGTTTTGGACGATGTGAAAAACAGCGACGGACAGATTATTCTCTTTATCGACGAGCTGCACACGATTGTGGGCGCCGGCAAGACCGACGGCGCCATGGATGCGGGCAATATGTTAAAGCCCATGCTGGCGAGGGGCGAGCTGCACTGTATCGGTGCGACAACGCTGGACGAGTACCGTCAGTATATCGAGAAGGACGCGGCGTTGGAGCGGCGGTTCCAGCCGGTTATGGTGGAGGAGCCGACGGTGGAGGACACCATTTCGATCCTCCGCGGGCTGAAAGAGCGCTATGAGGTTTATCATGGGGTCAAGATCATGGACAATGCGCTGGTGAGCGCGGCTGTGCTGTCAAACCGCTATATCTCCGACCGCTTTTTGCCGGATAAAGCGATTGATCTGGTGGACGAGGCGTGCGCGTTGATCAAGACCGAGCTGGACTCCATGCCGACGGAGCTGGATGAGCTGCGCCGCAGGGTGATGCAGCTGGAGATCGAGGAGACGGCTCTGAAAAAGGAGGACGATCATTTAAGCAGAGAGCGGCTTGCCAATCTGCAAAAAGAGCTGGCAGAGTTGAAGGAAGAGCTGCAAAACCGCATGGCACAGTGGGAGAATGAGAAGGCCTCCGTGGAAAAACTTTCCAAAATCAGGGAGGAGATCGACGAGGTCAACAGCCGGATCCAGATCGCCCAGAGAGACGGAGATTATGAGAAGGCGGCGGAATTAAGCTATGGTAAGCTGCCAGCATTAAAGCAGCAGTTGGAGATTGAAGAGGACAAGGTCAGCGCGGAGGAGCTTTCGCTTGTACACCAGAGCGTATCCGACGAGGAGATTGCAAAAATCATTTCCCGCTGGACGGGCATCCCGGTGTCAAAGCTGACGGAGAGCGAGAGGAACAAGACGCTGCATCTGGACGAGGAACTGCACAAGAGGGTGATCGGACAGGACGAGGGCGTGACAAAGGTAACAGATGCTATTATTCGTTCCAAGGCGGGAATCAAGGATCCCACAAAGCCTATCGGTTCTTTCCTGTTCCTCGGTCCTACCGGCGTAGGAAAGACGGAACTGGCAAAGGCGCTGGCGGCTTCGCTGTTTGACGACGAGACGAACATGGTCCGTATCGACATGAGCGAATATATGGAGAAGTATTCTGTCTCCAGGCTGATCGGAGCGCCTCCCGGATATGTGGGTTATGAGGAGGGCGGCCAGTTGACGGAGGCAGTCAGAAGAAAGCCCTATTCGGTTGTGCTCTTTGATGAGATCGAGAAGGCACATCCCGATGTATTCAACGTGCTTCTGCAGGTGCTGGACGACGGCCGGATCACGGATTCTCAAGGGCGGACGGTGGATTTCAAGAATACGATCCTGATTATGACTTCCAATATCGGGGCGGAGTATCTGCTGGACGGGATTGACGCGCAGGGGGCGATCACGGAAGAGGCGGAGAAACTGGTGATGGGCGATCTGCGGAACCATTTCCGGCCGGAGTTTTTGAACAGGCTGGATGAAACGATCCTGTTCAAGCCTCTGACGAAGGAAAATATCGGCGGTATCATCCGTCTGATCGTGGACGATCTCAACAGAAGGCTGGCGGATCGGGAGCTTTCTATCGAACTTACGCCCGAGGCGGAAGCATTCGTTGTGGAAAACGCTTATGACCCGGTATATGGAGCGAGACCGTTGAAACGGTATATCCAGAAGTATGTGGAGACATTGTCCGCGAAGCTGATTCTCTCGGATCAGGTGAATGCGAAGGACGTGATTCTGATCACGGTGGAGGATGGCGCGCTGGCGGCGCGGAGAAAAGTGTGAAGGAAAACACTATGACGGGAAGATTAAAAAATAACAGGCGAACAGAAGGAGTAGATTAAAAACGCTTGTTATGATATGGGTTATAATTAAGGGAAATTAATAGAGAACAGACCCGGCGTTGGAGTTGGAATCCAAAACGCCGGGCCTTTTTTCGTATCGGCGAAGAGGCGGGCGCCAGAAGGGAGCAGAGGTGATGCAGGTTATGGTAATGGCATGAAATATTGACGGCAGGAGGTGACGGCGAGTGTGGACAGTGGAGCGATAAGCAGGAACGCAGGGGCAGAACAGGCTGGCAAGTTGTCTGCAAATGTGGTATGGTAGGAGAGAAGGTGAAAAGCAATAATTGACTTGTGCGGTCATTGCTTTACATGAAAAGGAATGCAAAATAGTTGCGATGAAACAAAAAACGCCTGTGATTAAAATACGATTTAGCGAAATAGAACGAGAAAAGGACGAAAAGAGCAACGAAAGCTGTGGATAAGCCGCTGCTTTTGCGAAATGCTAAATCATAATTTAGCATAGAGAGCGGCAGCCATTTTGAATGGATGAGAAAATGGCGGGCGTTTTTGTAAAAGAGAAAGGAAACAGGAGGTAAGTATGAGATATCCGGCATTTTTACGGGAAAACGGGACGATCGGGTTTGTGGCGCCGTCCTTTGGCTGCGCGACAGAGCCTTACAAAAGCGGATTCCTGAACGCGCAGAAGAGATGGAATGAGCAGGGATTTCATTTACAGCTTGGACAGAACTGCTATGTGGAGGAGGGCGTGGGAATCAGCAATACGCCGAGGAAGTGCGGGGAAGAGCTGACCGCCTATTACTGCGATAAAAATAACGACTGTCTCATTTCCTGCGGGGGCGGAGAGCTGATGTGCGAGATCCTGGATTACGTGGATTTTGAGCAGATCAGGCAGGCGCCCCCGAAATGGTATCTGGGATATTCCGACAACACGAATTTTACGTTTCTCCTGACGACGCTGTGCGATGCAGCTTCTGTGTACGGCCCCTGTGCGGCGGCTTTCGGGATGGAGCCATTACACCCGTCATTGAATGATGCAATGCTGCTTCTTCAAGGGAAAAAGCTTACAATGCAGGGGTATGACAAATGGGAGAGGGAATCTTTGAAGGATGAGGAGCATCCTTATGTACCGTATAACTTGACGGAAACATCTGTTATTAAATATTATCTGCCGGACGGCAGGACGAATGTGGAGAGCCTGCGGGGCACGGCGGCGAAGTATGCCGGGCAGGATGAGGCAGGTCAGCCATCGCTGTTGGAGAACCGGGAATGCAGAAAGGCGTTGCTACAGGAGAGTGCGGAGTTCCCGGCGGGTGAAAATGTCGAATTCGGCTTCTCGGGTCGGCTTCTCGGCGGCTGCATGGACTGCCTGGTCAATTTTCTGGGCACCCACTATGATAAAGTGACGGAATTTGTGGAGCGTTATAAAGAGGATGGCATTATCTGGTTTTTGGAGGCGTGCGATCTGAACCTGATGGGCATACGCCGCGCCATGTGGCAGATGGAACATGCTGGGTGGTTCAAATACTGCAAAGGCTTTCTGATCGGCAGACCGAGGCTTGGCATGGGCGTGGAAGAGTTTGGCATTGACAGCTGTCAGGCGGTCTGCGAGATGCTGTACCCTTATCATGTGCCGGTGCTTATGGATCTGGATATCGGGCATCTTCCGCCTTCCATGCCGTTGATCTGCGGCAGCATGGCAAACGTGGCCAGCGACGGGAAGACTTACCGTGTGGAGATGGAGCTGAAATGACAGAGCGGCGTGTGTGGTAAATGGTGATGTAAGTATTGCGGTTAGCAGAGTAAAGCGGTTGAGAAAATGGATGAACCTGCTGTTTATTCTGAAGGTGGATATATAATGGAAGGCTGATAGCAAAATTTATGGAAAGGACAGGAAAAATGATACCGAATGACCCTGTGATGTTGCTGAGTTATGTAAACTTAAAGCTTCGGGATTTTTACAAAAATTTGGATGCGCTCTGTGAAGATCTGGATGTGGATCGTAGTGAAGTGGTCGAAAAATTGATGGGAATTAACTATCATTACGATGAGGAGAAAAATCAGTTTGTCTGAGCAAATAAAAATTACAATTGTTATGCATGACGAAAAACCGAAAGCTCACAAAGACGGCGAACCTGTCGGCGAAATGACGCTGACACAGGAGTCAGCTTTGACACTGATGCCGGTTTTGCTGAAAAACGGACTTATGGACGGCAGTTTTTGCGGCGGGAGAGGGGACTGCGGGAGGTGTGTTGTTCAGTTTCTGAAAGGGGCGCCGTTTCCTACAGGGTTGGAAAGAAGCCGCCTGGAACCGAGGGAGCTGCGGCAGGGTTACCGGCTGGCCTGCGTGACCAGACCGAAGACGGACTGTACGATCAAAATTCTCAAAGTGGAGGTGGCAGAGACGTCCATCGTCACGGAAAGTAATCTCCTGTCAGAAAATATTGACTTAAATGGTCAGGGAAATAGCTTATCTGAAAATCACAGATCAAATGTTATGAAATCAAATGTCGGTGCAGAAAAAGATGCGGATAGGCCGGTAAAAAATTCTCCTGTTATTTCTGAAACAGGAGCGAGTGTTATTGAAAATGGTGAGACAGGAGAAAAAAACGCGAAAAAAAAGATCGGCCGTTATATAATAGCCGTCGATCTGGGCACCACCACCATCGCCATGCAGCTCAGGGATGCTGAGACGGGAACGGTAGCCGAGACTTATTGCGCAATGAATCCTCAGCGCAGATACGGCACGGATGTGTTGGCGCGGATACAGGCGTCCGTTGACGGGCATGGGGAGGAGCTGCGCAGACCTGTCTGCGAGGTGATTTTGACAGGACTCAGGCAATTTACGGCGTATGACAAGATTCTCTGCATGTGCATTGCCGGAAATACCGTCATGGAACATCTTCTGCTCGGATTAGACGTATCGTCTCTGGGAAAAGCGCCTTTCCTGCCGGTGGAGAAGGGCTTGCAGATCATAACGCCTGCCCGCCTTTTTGCAGGAATAGACGGCGCTTCGGAGAGTCTGCGGCGTATGGGCGGCGGGATATTTCCTGATTTTCCGGTCTATGTCGCGCCCTGTATCAGCGCTTTCGTGGGAGGCGATATCGTGGCGGGGCTGTATGCGCTGGGACTGCTTGCCTCTGATGCGCAGGGGGACAGAGAAAAACCGGGAAAGACAGATGTTGTCCTGATGATTGATCTGGGCACCAACGGCGAGATGGCTCTCACGGACGGACATCGTATGGTCGCGACGGCCACGGCGGCAGGCCCGGCTTTTGAGGGGGACGGCACGATGATCGGTACGGATCGGATCGCGCTCACCGCGCGGCTTCTAAAAAGAGGTATACTGGACGAGACGGGGCTTCTGGAGGAACCGTACTTCACGGAGGGGGTGCGGATAGAGGAGGGTAAGGAAATTCCGGCGGCTGGAAATTGGAAAAAGAACGATCGTTATTTTAGACAGGATGACGTCCGCGCCCTGCAGATGGCAAAGGCTGCCGTCCGTGCGGGTGTGGAGATTTTATGGGAGGAGATGGGACGGCCCGAATTGGAGCGGGTCATTTTGGCGGGCGGTTTTGGCTATTATCTGGATGTGGAAGCGGCGATTGCCATCGGCCTTTTACCTTCTTATATGCGCGGCAGAGTGCAGGCGGCAGGGAATACGTCTCTGGCGGGGGCATATGAGCTGGGAAGGGAACTGTGCGGGAACCGGGTGGACGCCGTTTGGCTGGAAGAGAGGACAGCTTTTGCGGAAAGCATAAATCTGGCGGAATCGGTGCGATTTGAGGAACTTTATCTGAAATATATGAATCTTGGGGAGAGTTAAAAGAGAGGGCGGTTTAAGGTTTGGTTAAGGCGGCGCCTCTTTTGCCTTAAGGAAAGCGTGTTATTCTGATAGGGTAAACAGGATGACGTCCCGATACAGGGGATGTCATATAAAAGGAGGAGACAAAACATGTGGACGAGAGGCAGGTTAAAGGAAGCGGCGAAGGCGGCACTGCACAGGAATTACTGGAAAATTGTGCTGGTGTCCGCAATTCTCATGCTGTTTGGCTGTGAGGCGGGAGGCGTCAGTTTCCATAAAACCGTCTATAACAACAGCGCGGAGACGAATGTAGAGGAATCTTATGAAAGTGGCTCTCTGCCGACCGGAAAAAAAGGCGTTGTCACCGTAAAGAAAGCGGCGGATTCGGATAAGATGACAGTGGAGACGATCGGCGGCGGGCAGTTTCAGATAGAAGGTGTGGAGATTGGCTCTTGGGAAGGCCTGTTCATCGGATTTGTGGCAGTCGGTATTTTCCTGATTATATTTGCGGTAGTCGTGGCGGTTATTCTGGTCGTTGATATCTTCCTGATCAATCCGTTCAGCGTGGGCGGCAAACGCTTTATGATAAAGAGCGTGGAGGACGTGGCGCAGGTGAAGGAAATCACCTACGGCTTTGACCACTCCTACAAAAATGTCGTCAAGGTGATGTTTCACAGGGAGCTGCGCGTCTTTTTGTGGTCGCTGCTGCTGATTGTACCGGGAATCATAAAAATGTATGAATATTATATGGTGCCCTACATCCTGTCGGAGAACCCGGACATGGAGTATCAGGCGGCGCTGCAGTTGAGTCGTGACATGATGGACGGCAATAAGTGGAAGACATTTGTTTTGGGGCTGTCGTTTATTTTGTGGGACATTCTGGGAGCGATCACGTTTGGAATTGTCGAGATCCTTTATGTGCAGCCTTATCGGAGCCTGACCTATGCCGCGCTGTACTGCCAGCTTAGAACAACGTGTGTTATGAATCATGCGGAAATCCCCGTAAATGCATACGGGCAATATGGCGGAAACGGCCAGTACGGCATCAATGGAAACGCGAGCGGACAATATGGTGGAAGCGGCCAGCAGTGGTAGTGTGAGAAATGCGAAAAGTACTACAAGACGTCTCGCCATAGGACGGAGACGCAAAGTCGGCAGAGCTGACTTGGAAGTACTGAGTTTCGCATAGGAGAATGCCAAAAATACGGGCATTCTCCGCACAGATTTGGGATTCCGCAGAGCGGAATCACGGCGGTTAGTGTGAAAAGATTTAAATGAGGGATGAAATGGCGTACAGGATATTAGTGGCGGATGACGAGGCGGATATCAGGGAGATACTCCGCCTGTATCTGGAAAAAGAAGGATATGAGATTGTGGAGGCGGCGGACGGCATGGAGGCGGTCAGACGAATCAAAGAGGAAAAGATTGATCTGGCGCTTCTTGATATCATGATGCCGGGCATGGATGGATATCGGGTGTTACGGAATGTCAGGGCGGAGAATAATCTGCCTGTAATTATGCTCTCGGCCAAGAGCAGCGATTCCGATAAGATTCTCGGGCTGGATCTGGGGGCGGACGATTATATCACGAAGCCCTTTGTCCCGCTGGAGGCGGTGGCGCGGGTGAAGTCCAATCTGAGGCGGTTTTATGCGCTTGGCGCCGGGGGGAGCCGGCGGGAAGAAAGCGAGCCCCTTGAGGTGGGGAAATTGCGGCTGGAGCAGGATTCCTGTCTGCTGTACCGGGACGGGGAGCGGATAGAGCTGACTTCTGTGGAATTTCGGATTATGAAGCTGTTTATGGAGAATCCGGGCAGGGTTTTTACCAAGCAGCAGATTTTTGAGGCGGGCTGGGAGGAGACATACATGGTTTCCGACAACAATGTGATGGTGTGCATTTCCAAGCTGCGCGCCAAGCTGGAGCAGGATGGCAGGGAGTATATTCGAACCATCAGAGGGCTGGGATATCGGATGGAAAAAGAGTGAGGACAGCCGAGAATGAAAAGTAACGTGAAATGGTTTCTGGTGCAGCGGTTCCTGATTACGATGTTCTGCGTGTATCTGGGTGTGGAGGCGATCAATTTCATTTACAGGGTGGCGCTCACCCCGGCCGTGATTGTATTTTTGGAAACCCAGCAGATTGAGATTACGGGAAACAGCAATGTGGCGGTCTGGCTATTACAGATGTTATTTTATTTCTCGACAGATTTTCTGCCGCCCGGCGTCAGAGAGTGGGTACAGGAGGAGCTTGGGCGGGTGATGGGCGGCAGCATGAACATTCGGATTACTTCGCCGCTCTACGGCGGCGTGTGGGGCGTGGCGCTGCATATTATGATTATAGGGGGGATTATCGTGCTTCTGCTGGTCAGACTGCTTCCCTATCTGGTGGGGGCATTCTGCTATTCCCGGATCGTGACGAAGCAGTTTAATGAGCTGCTTGCGCAGGAGGAGGCGCAGAAGCTGGCCAGAGATCAGCGGCGGAATCTGCTGCTGTCGGATATTGCCCACGATATCAAAACGCCGATCACCACAATCTGCGGGTACAGTAAGGCACTTTCCGAGGGTGTTGCGGCAAAGAATGACAGGCAGTCTTATTTGGACGCGATTTATGCGAAGGCCATGCGGATGGATGAACTGGTAACGCTTCTCTTTGATTATGTGAAATTGGAGAGCGAGGGTTTTACTCTGCATAGGGAGCCGGGCGACCTGGCGGAGCTTACAAGGGAAATGGCGGCCTTTCTCTATGCGGATTTTGAAGACAGTGGGATGGAGCTTGTGTTGGACATTCTGGAGGAGAGGGTATTCTTTGATATGGACAGGCTGCAGCTTGGGCGGGCGATTACCAACCTGCTCACCAATGCGCTTCGCTACGGGAAGGCGGGCGGCAGGGTGCTTGTACGCTTACAGGAGTATGAGCTGACGGTGGCGGACGAGGGAGAAGCGATAGACCCGGATTTCGCGGCGCATATTTTTGAACCGTTTACAAGAGGCGACAGGGCCCGTTCCTCAAAGGGCGGCAGCGGCCTGGGGCTTGGCATTGCCCAAAAGATCGTGGAGATGCACGGGGGAAAGCTGCTTTTAAACCAGAACTTCGGGGAGGGATATACGAAAGCCTTCCAGATGCGGTTTCCTCCGCAATGACGGGAATTTGAATCTGGTGAAAACATCCGGCATATATATGGTAGTGAAAAGAGGTTGGCGGGTGTTGTCTCTTGATAAAGGTAAGGAAGGACGTTGTGTTATTGATTGCGCTTGCGGTTATCGTGCTTGCGGGAAGTCTTGGTATGAGAGAGGGAGGGGTTGAGCCTTTGGATGCGATTCAATGTGTAACAGGTGTTATTGATGAAAAGGAAGATGTGGATACGCCCAAAATAGCGATTACATTTGATGACGGGCCGCACCCGTACTATACGGAACAGCTTTTGGACGGATTGAAGGAGCGGGGAGCCAAAGCCACCTTTTTTGTGATGGGGAAGCAGGCGGAGGCATATCCGGAGCTGGTTTTGCGGATGCATGAGGAGGGGCATCTGGTCGGCAACCATACCTACAGCCATATGCAGCTGGGAAAAAATAACAGGGAGACTTTTAAAGCGGAGCTGATTAAGACAAACGAGGTGCTTCAAGGCATAACAGGGGAGGAACCGCAGTATGTGCGGCCACCTTACGGCAGCTGGGATAAAAATTTTGAGACAGAGCTTGTGATGATTCCGGTGCTCTGGACGATTGATCCGATGGATTGGTGCAGCAGCGACGTGAAGGGGATTGTCAAAAAAGTCACCCAGAAGGCGAAGGAAAATGCTGTCATTTTATTGCACGATGAATATGAGTCCAGCGTGACGGCAGCCCTTGAAATTGTGGACATTTTGCAAAAACAAGGGTATGAATTTGTGACGGTGGATGAGATTCTGTTTGACTGAAGAAGCGCATCCGTCAGGAAAGGTATTGGACTTTTTCTAAATAATCGTGTAGTATAGTACAATGAGGCAGCGGTTCGGTACGGAATTTGAGATGCCGGGCAGCGACGCATAGAAAGAAGAGTGACAGTACAGGCGCGTCAGAACAAAAAGGGAAAAAGGTAATACATGGGCACAACCGACAGAGAGGACGAAGAGAGGACTCACGCAAAGGATGCGGCAAAGGAGCGCGGGAAAAGGAGAAAAAAGCGCACCTTTGACAAGGCAAAGGTTGCGGAAAATAAGCGGAAAATAAAAGAGAAGAAGGCCAGGCAGAAAGCGGAGCGGGCACAGGAGAAGGGCGCCGGAATTGGGAAAAAACGGTGGATTATTGTGGCGGTCTGTTTTGTTGTGCTTGCGGCTGCCAGCGGGGTTGGAGGCTTTTTCATGCAGCGTCATATGGACATGCTCATGGCCGAGGGCGCGGCGGTGGAAGCTATGTTACATATGGAGGCTATGAAGCTGGCCGAGTACAGCAAAACCCAGCACAGAAAGGACAGCGTCAGACAGAATGCGGGAAAGGACACCACGCGGGCACTGGTGGATGCCGCCCGCTACATGATAGAGGGGATCAAAAACCGGCCCCGGGAAGTGAATGTTACTGCGGAGAATGCGGCAGATTTTGCAGCGATTGAAAGCTGCCTGATCAACACGGAGACGGGGAAGATTGACATAACCATGAAGGCGAAGGATCTGGCCATCAGTGACGACGGGTATTATTATCTTTTCGAGGAAAAGCCTTATCAGTCGGCGCTTCAAGGTACGGAGTATATTATAG
>VSNH01000108.1 GCA_009774215.1 Lachnospiraceae bacterium | reverse complement strand
TCATTATACACATTGTTTTCAACATCTGTTGTAAAAATAGTGTGTATGAATGTGTTATGACATTAATGTCATTTATAAAGTCAAAAAATTGTTGTTGAAAACTTTTGATTTATCATCAGGTTATCCTGAATTATCAACACCTTAACTTTTTTCAGAAAGCCTTTAAATAACAGAACAGATCAGGTTATTCACATATCTACATCTGTTATTATGATTACTACGGAATATTTAATAAATTATTAACTTAAGGCAGCGTTTCAATTTACCCAAAAGCAGGAAAGGAAGTTATTCACAGATGAAAATTGTATGTACAAAATCAAATCTATTAACCGGCGTACAGACAGTATCCAAGGCTGTCCCAAATAAAACTACCATGTCTATTTTGGAATGTATTCTGGTAGATACTACTGATAATGAAATCAAGCTGACTGCAAACGATATGGAGCTTGGTATTGAGACTATTATAGAAGGAGAGATTTTAGAGAAAGGTACGATTGCACTTGACGCTAAAATTTTTCTTGAGATTGTGAGAAAGCTTCCTGATAACGATATCACCATCGAGACAGATCCTTCCTTTAAAACAACCATTACTTGTGAAAAGGCTAAATTCAATATCATAGGAAAGTCGGGAGAAGATTTTTCCTATCTCCCTGAAATTGAAAAAAATGATTCTGTTGTCATCTCACAGTTTACATTGAAAGAAGTAATCCGGCAGACTATTTTTTCTATAGCGGATAATGAAAACAATAAACTGATGACAGGCGAATTGTTTGAGATAAACAACGATACATTAAAAGTTGTCTCTCTGGACGGACACCGCATTTCCATCAGAAAGATTGCTCTTAAAAATTCTTATGGCAATAAAAAAGTAGTGGTTCCCGGAAAGACACTGAGTGAAATCAGTAAAATTTTATCCGGGGATATGGATAAAGACGTCAATATCTTCTTTACGGATAAGCATATATTGTTTGAATTTAACGATACAGTTGTTGTTTCCAGGTTGATCGAGGGAGAGTATTTTAAGATAGACCAGATGCTTTCCAGTGATTATGAGACAAAAATTAAAATGAATAAGAGAGAGCTTCTTGACTGTATTGACAGGGCGACACTTCTTGTAAAGGAAGGGGATAAGAAACCTGTTATTATTGATGTGAAAGATACTTCCATGCAGCTAAAGATGAATTCTACGGTGGGAAGTATGGATGAAGATATTGATATTAATAAAGAGGGAAAGGATTTGAAAATAGGATTCAATCCAAAGTTTTTGATTGATGCACTGCGCGTGATCGAGGATGAAGAGATTCTGCTCTATATGGTGAACCCGAAAGCACCCTGCTTTATCAAAGATGAGAGTGAAAGTTATATTTATATGATTCTTCCGGTGAATTTCATAAACGTCGAATAACAATGTGAGAAGTATTTCTAAAGAAGTTCTGCCATAGGACGTGATGCCAAGAACTTCTAAGTTTAGTGTGAGAGAATGCCAGAAAACGGCATTCTCTGCATGTATGTTGTGTATAAGGTGGAAAAATATGGAAACAATAAGAATCAGGGATGATTTTATCAAGCTCGGGCAGGCTTTGAAATTGGCGGGTTTGGTGGAATCCGGCGTGGATGCAAAAATAGAAATTCAGGAAGGTTTTGTAAGAGTGAACGGTGAAGTAGAAGTGCGGCGCGGTAAAAAAATACATCCCGGTGATGTGATTGCATACAATGGACAACAAATTAAGGTAGTGGATGAATGATTATCAAATCGTTGGAATTAGCGGATTTCAGAAATTATGATTCTTTACATATTGATTTCAGTAAGGGAACAAATATTTTATATGGAGATAACGCACAGGGAAAGACAAATATTTTAGAAGCTATTTTTCTATCCGCTACTACCAAATCTCACAAAGGAAGCAAAGATAAGGATATTGTCAATTTTGCGAAAGAGGAAGCGCATATCAGGACTTATCTGGAAAAGGAAGAAGTTGAGATCAGGGTAGATATGCACCTTCGCAAAAATAAGACGAAGGGGATTGCCATAGACGGGCAGAAAATAAAAAAAGCGGCGGAACTTCTCGGATTGTTGAATGTCGTATTTTTTTCACCTGAAGATCTCTCCATTATAAAAAACGGCCCTTCGGAGAGAAGAAGGTTTGTGGATATGGAGCTGTGTCAGCTTGATTCGTTTTATATCTACAATCTGAATCATTACAATAAGATTGTCAATCAAAGAAATAAGCTGCTGAAGGATATGTATTTTAATCCATCCTTAAAAGAAACTTTGAATATTTGGGATTCTCAGCTTGTTTCTTTTGGAAGTAAAATTATAGAGAGAAGAAAACTTTTTGTAGAACAGCTCAATGAGATTATTTTTGATATACATAAAAAACTGTCAGGGGATAAAGAAGAACTTATTATTCATTATGAACCTGATGTTTTGATAGAAAATTATGAAAAATCACTTTCTTCCTGCCAGGACAGAGACATTAAATTAAAACAGACAACTGTAGGACCGCACAGAGATGATTTTTCTTTTATGGTAGGAGATATTGATATCAGGAGATTCGGTTCTCAGGGACAGCAGAGAACGGCGGCGCTCTCTTTAAAATTGTCTGAGATAGAACTTGTAAAGAAATTGACGAAAGACAATCCTGTTCTGCTGCTCGACGATGTGTTGTCAGAGCTTGACAGCAACAGACAAAATTACCTGCTCAGTACGATCGGAGATATTCAGACGATTATTACCTGTACAGGATTGGATGAGTTTGTGAATAATCGGTTTGAAATTGATAAGGTTTTTAAGATAGAAAACGGAAGTATTGTGGAGTAATTGTATTATAAGTGGTTTTTTGTTTTAAAACGGAGGTAAAAAATGGCAGATAATTTTGAAGAAGTGAATAACAGTGAATATGGTGCGGATCAGATACAGATTCTGGAAGGTCTGGAAGCGGTCAGAAAAAGACCGGGTATGTATATCGGCAGTACTTCTCTGAGAGGACTCCATCATCTTGTCTATGAGATTGTTGACAATTCTGTGGATGAGGCGCTTGCCGGCGTCTGTACGGAAATTTATGTGACCATCAATCAGGATAATTCCGTTACCGTGGAGGACAATGGCCGTGGTATTCCTGTCGGCATCAATCACAAAGCGGGTATTCCCGCTGTTGAGGTTGTATTTACGGTTCTTCATGCGGGCGGCAAATTCGGCGGCGGCGGATACAAAGTGTCCGGCGGCCTGCACGGTGTGGGCGCGTCTGTGGTAAATGCGCTCTCCGACTGGCTGGAAGTGGATATCTGTCATGAAGGTAAAGTATATCATCAGCGATACGAGAGAGGACACGCTTGTAATAAATTAAAAGTGATTGGAGACTGTGACCCGGAAAAGACAGGAACAAGGGTACAGTTTAAACCTGACGACACAATCTTTGAGGAGACGGTATTTGAGTATGATACGTTAAAGACAAGACTGCGCGAGACGGCTTTTCTGACAAAGGGATTAAAGATTGTCTTAAAAGATGACAGAGACGATCAGAAGCAGGAAAAGACATTTCATTATGAGGGTGGTATCAAGGAATTTGTTACATACCTGAACAGAAGCAAAGAGTTTTTGTATGAGCAGATTATGTATTTTGAAGGGACGAAAAACGGCGTTTATGTTGAGGTTGCACTGCAGCACAACGATTCCTACAATGAAAGCGTTTATACCTTCGTAAATAATATCAATACACCGGAGGGAGGCACCCATCTGGTCGGTTTCAGAAATGCTCTTACAAAAACTTTTAACGATTACGCGAGAAACAATAAGCTCTTAAAGGAAAGTGAACCAAATCTTTCCGGTGAAGATATCAGGGAAGGCTTGACGGCTATTATCAGTGTTAAGATCGAGGATCCGCAGTTTGAGGGACAGACAAAACAGAAGCTCGGAAATTCCGAGGCGAGAGGTGCAGTAGATAGTATCGTAAGCGAACAGCTCACTTACTTTTTGGAGCAGAATCCTTCTGTTGCCAAAATTATATGCGAAAAATCCATTCTGGCGCAGAGGGCGAGAGAGGCGGCGAGAAAGGCGAGAGATCTGACACGCCGCAAGACGGCTCTGGAGGGAACGTCTCTTCCCGGAAAACTGGCGGACTGTTCCGATAAAGACCCAAAAAACTGTGAAATTTATATTGTTGAGGGAGATTCTGCGGGAGGCTCCGCAAAAACGGCGAGAAGCCGTGCGACGCAGGCTATCCTTCCCCTCCGCGGTAAAATTTTGAATGTGGAAAAGGCGCGTCTTGATAAGATATATGCCAATGCGGAAATCAAGGCGATGATAACGGCTTTCGGCACGGGAATCCATGAAGATTTCGATATTTCAAAATTGCGTTATGATAAAATTATTATTATGACGGATGCGGATGTGGACGGCGCCCATATCGCGACATTGATGCTGACGTTTATCTACCGCTTTATGCCGGAGCTGATTAAACAGGGTCATGTGTATCTGGCAAAACCTCCTCTTTATAAGCTGGAGAAAAACAGACAGGTATGGTATGCCTACAGTGATGATGAGCTGGACGCGATCTTATCAGAGGTGGGGCGTGACCAGAATAATAAGATTCAGCGTTACAAAGGTCTGGGTGAGATGGATGCCGATCAGCTCTGGGAGACTACCATGGATCCGGAGAGAAGAATCCTTCTTCGTGTGAATTTCAATGAAGAGGAAGAGTCAGAAGTGGATCTCACCTTTAATACCCTGATGGGAGACAAGGTAGAACCTCGCAGGATTTTCATTGAAGAAAACGCGAAGTTTGTGAAGAATTTAGATATTTAATTCAGAAAGGCATATATGATGGATGATAAGATTTTTGATAAGATAGAGGATGTCGATCTTAAGAAAAAGATGGAAGATTCTTATATCGACTATGCCATGAGCGTCATTGCCGCCCGTGCGCTGCCGGATGTGAGAGACGGCTTGAAGCCTGTGCAGCGTCGTGTCCTTTATTCCATGATTGAATTGAATAACGGACCGGATAAACCTCACAGAAAAAGCGCCCGTATCGTCGGTGATACCATGGGTAAATATCATCCTCACGGCGACAGTTCCATTTACGGTGCACTGGTAAATATGGCCCAGGACTGGTCTACCAGATATCCGCTGGTGGACGGGCATGGAAATTTCGGTTCCATGGACGGCGACGGCGCCGCGGCAATGCGTTACACGGAGGCTCGTCTCAGCAAAATTTCCATGGAGCTTCTGGCGGATATCAATAAAAATACCGTAGACTTTGTGCCGAACTTTGACGACACGGAGAAAGAACCTGTGGTTCTGCCTAGCCGTTATCCGAATCTTTTGGTAAACGGTACGACAGGTATTGCGGTCGGTATGGCTACCAACATTCCGCCTCACAATCTGCGTGAAGTGACGAATGCCGTTGTCAAGATTATTGATAATCAGGTCAATGAGAGCAGGCAGACGGATCTGGATGAACTGTTACAGGTTGTCAAAGCGCCCGATTTTCCAACCGGCGGCATTATTTTGGGTACAAAAGGTGCGGAGGAAGCATACCGCACGGGACGCGGCAAGGTCAGAGTCCGCGCGGTCACGGAAATCGAAACCATGGACAACGGAAAGAGCCGTATTATCGTGACGGAGCTTCCCTATATGGTAAACAAGGCGAATCTGATTTTGAAAATTGCTGACTTGGTAAAGCTGAAAAAAATCGACGGTATCACGGATCTGCGCGACGAGACGAACCGTGAAGGTATGAGAATCGTGATTGAGCTGAGAAAGGACGCCAACGCGAACGTAATCCTGAATCAGCTTTATAAACACACGCAGCTTCAGGATTCTTTCGGTGTGATTATGCTCGCCCTTGTCAATAATGAGCCGAAGGTGATGAACCTTCTGGATATGCTGACCTATTATCTCGACCACCAGAAGGACGTGGTGACGAGAAGGACGAAATACGATCTCGATAAGGCGGAGGAGAGGGATCATATTTTACAGGGTCTGCTCATCGCTCTGGATAATATCGACGAAGTGATCCATATTATGAGAAGCAGCCGTACCACCCCCATCGCGAAAGAGAGATTGATGGAGCGTTTCGGGCTTTCCGACGTACAGGCACAGGCGATCGCGGATATGCGTCTGCGCGCGCTGACCGGTCTGGAGAGAGAAAAGCTTGAGAACGAGCATGAGGAGCTCCTCAAAAAGATTCAGGAGTTGAAGGCGATTTTGGCTGATGAAAAACTACTTCTTGGCGTGATCAAAGAGGAAATGATGATTACCGCTGAAAAGTACGGCGATGACAGAAGAAGTAAGATCGGATTTGACGTTTATGATATCAATATGGAGGATCTGATTCCGAGGGATAATACCGTAATTGCCATGACCAGCCTTGGTTATATCAAGCGCATGACGGTGGACAATTTCAAGTCCCAGAACAGGGGCGGCAAGGGCATCAAGGGAATGCAGACCATTGAGGAGGATTATATTGAGGACCTTCTCATGACGACAACCCACCATTACCTCATGTTCTTTACGAACTACGGCAGGGTGTACCGTCTGAAAGCATATGAGATTCCCGAGGCGAGCCGTACCGCGAGAGGTATTGCGATCGTTAATATTTTGCAGTTGAATCCGGGTGAAAAAATTTCAGCAATGATTCCGATTAAGGATTATGAAGAAAACAAAAATCTCTTTATGGTGACAAAACGAGGCATTGTGAAAAAAACTTCCATCATGGAATTTTCCAATGTCAGGAAAAACGGGTTGGCTGCTATCAATCTGCGGGATGATGACGAATTGATTGAGGTAAAAGCAACTTCCAGTGAGACAGATATTTTCCTTGTCACAAAACATGGAATGTGTATTCGTTTTAAGGAGACGGACGTAAGACCTACCGGCAGATCCTCCATGGGTGTAATCGGCATGAATCTGTCTGACAGGGATGAAATTGTAGGTATGCAGTTAGACCATCAGGGAGATTCCCTTCTGATTGTGTCGGAAAACGGCATGGGCAAGCGGACGTATCTGGAAGAGTTTACCGTGCAGAAACGCGGCGGCAAGGGCTTAAAGTGCTATAAGATTACGGAAAAAACAGGTAATGTGGTCGGCGTAAAAGCTGTCAATGACGATCACGAAATTATGATGATTACCACGGAAGGAATCATCATCCAGCTCCGTATGGAAGATATCTCAACCCTCGGCAGAATCACTTCCGGCGTGAAAATGATCAATCTGGACGATAATGTGAAAGTGGCGAAAATTGCCAAGGTTCGGGAAAAGATCAGCAACGGTGAGGAAGAGTTTGAGAATATCGACGATGCCATGGAGGAAATACCTGAGGAGGAGAAGTATAATCTTCCCGAAGATTATGATGATGGGAAAGAAGTGAATCTTCCGAAAGAAGAGGAAGAGGATGAATAAGAAACTTAGGAGAATGCCTTAAAAATAGGCATTCTCTGCATTTATGAGGAAAAGTATGAGTGATTATAAAATAGCTGTCATAGGAGATATTCACAGTAATTATGTGGGGCTTGAGAGGTGTATCGAACATGCCTTAAAGCAAGATCCCGATGAGTTTTTGTTTCTTGGGGATTATATCAGCGACTGTCCCTATCCGCAGAAAACAATGAAGATTGTCTATGAGATGGATCGCGATTATAAGTGCCGTTTTATCCGGGGAAACCGGGAAGATTATATGCTGAACCACAGGAAAAATCCGGAGGAAAGGTGGACGTATTCTTCTGCCAGCGGCAATCTGCTTTACACTTATGAAAATTTGACAGAACGGGATTTTCAATTTTTTGAAAGTCTTGCTATTAATGGTTATTATGAGAGAGAGGGATATCAGCCTTTTCGTTATTGTCACGGTTCCTTAGTTCGTTCCAATGAGATATTGGAACCGAACGGTGAAAATACCATCCAGATTATGAAAGGTCTTGATGTGAATTTACTGATATCCGGACATGTACATTTTCAGGAAGAAAAGGTATACGATGGCAAGAAGATACTGCATCCGGGCTCGGTGGGTGTTCCCTGGTATTTTGAAGGAAGAACGCAGTATATGATGCTTCACGGGTCGAAAAGAGGATGGGAAGCGGAATTTTTTCAACTGGATTATGATGTGGAAAAATTGGTAAAGGATTTTGAAACTTCTGGGTTAAATGAAAAATCGCTGGCATGGTCGAAAATCACAATTCACACGCTTCGTACAGGTACCGACCATAATTTGGCATGTCTGACACGGGCAAAAGAGTTGTGTAGGGAGGTAGAAGAGGGTGTTATCTGGCCGGATATTCCTGAAAAATATTGGCAGCAGGCGTTACAAGAATTTGGGATTGGAGATTAAGACAGTGGGAATCTTTTTTGATGCGCAGACCCGTGTAGATGAAATATGTCGCCAGTGTGACGCACGGGTCGCGCGATGAGTAAGGAAGATAGCTCTTCTCTAGTGCTCCATTTTCCAATTGCATACACTTTTTGCGAAGTCCAGAATTTCCTTATACAAGGCGTTTGAGGGAGGCGATGCGGTGGCATCGTTGACCGAAAACAACGCAGTAGAAGGGAATGCTGGCAAGCAAAAAAGGATAGTTAATTGGTAAATGGAGCATTAGTCTCTATTTTTAGTTTTCTTCCTCATTATTATGATTAATAACCATAGATACGATGCCACAGGCAATGCCAAAAACGGGATAGACCACCCATGCAATACGCCATAAGTTTCCAAGTAAACCGCATCCGAGAAAGATCATGGTGGCAACCATCATAATGCTGCCGCAGATGACACCGATTTTTTTATCGTTTTTGTAGGTCTGCGAATTGTGGTCATGCATCAGGTTGTAGCGCTCAATATTGTATTTGCTGTCCTGTGTGCCTGCGTAGACAAACAATATAACGGCTATGGTTACAAGGAACATAAATATAGCGCCGCCAAGTGCATCGAAGTCAATCCTGTTCCGTATCATATGGTTGGCAGAAATAACCGCGTCAAGCGTGACTGCCAGAATCATGCCGAAAATAATGAGAACGACCCCGGTAGTGATAAATTGAATCAGTTTTTTGTGAAATGCTTCTTTTTCCTCATCCGAATAAAAGTTTTCTATGTATGGATATTTCTTTTCAAAATAACTTCTCTGTAAGCCGGAAACAATAAAAATTGCTACGGCTGCTATTACAAAGAAAAGAAATATGATGCCGGAAAATTCATCCATATCAAAACCATGTACTTTAGGAATAAAAGTATTTAAAAGCAGCATAATAGTAACTCCGCTCAAGATTAGTCCCACACCTGTTGTAATTCTTCTGCTAAATTGATTCATAAACTGATCATAGTTGCATTTGTCCTCCACATACTGCGAGCTGATGTCTTTCTGCACCAGATCGTCCAAACTACAGTGGAAGAGATTGGCAAGCTGCAACAGTTTATCCATTTCCGGGTAGGTCGTATCCGATTCCCATTTGGAGACGGACTGTCTTGATACTTCTAAAGATTCCGCCAGTTGTTCTTGTGTGATGTTGTCCCGTTTTCTTAAAAATTGTAAGTTTTGTCCTAAGCTCATAATGTAATCTCCTGTTCTTTTTTCCGCGAGCAATGGGCCAAGCGGATGTGTAAGCACATCCATTTGGCGAATGCTGCGAGAGTTTAATACCCTGCAGCTTGCTACGGGGTATTTGACTTGCGCCGGCTATGGTCATATTGTAGGATAGCGGAGATGTAAAGACCATCAATTTCATGTTGCTTTTAAATATTTTCATGTAAAGTTGCGGTTGCATCCCCGTAAATACGGCGTTTTTGACGATAGCGGAACAAAATAGAAGATTGACACTGAATCGTTACAATCAGACAATTTTCTCAAAATCTTCGATGCCGTGTTTGCACCATGGGCAGATAAAATCGGGCGGAAGTTCTTCTCCTTCATAGACATAGCCGCAGACTATGCAGCGCCATCCCTTTGCGGCAGAAGCTTCCGGCTTCGGTTTTACAAATTCATGGTAGTAGGAATAGGTCATTGCCTTTTCGTCAGAAATGACATCACAGTCGTTTACCGAGCAGATAAAGAGCATGTGTGTTCCCAAATCGACTGTATTGATCACTTTACAGTCAATAAAAGCCGAAGTGTGCTCTTTGAGGTAAGGAAGCTCCTGCCCTGTCATTGTGAAAGGGTAGTCCACGAATTTATCAGTTTCGCGTCCGCTCTGGAAACCGAAATGTTTGAAAAGGGAAAAGGGCGCTGTCTCAGAAAGCACGGACAGAGATACCATATTTGATTTCTGTATGATCTCGCAGGTCAGATTCTCTTTGTTGACTGCCACTGCAATCTGCAGAGGGTTGCTTGTCACCTGCATCACCGTGTTTACGATACAGCCGTTCATTTTTGTGTCAAACTTGGATGTCGCCACATAAAGACCGTAGGATAATTGAAATAAAGCATTGGTATTCATAATGATCTCCTTTACGTTTCCATATATTTTTATTATGTGAAAAAGCAGAGGTATTATTCGTTTCGACTGCCTTTTCCGCATTTATCTTATTATAGATACACCCTATTTATTTGTAAAGGGTCGACTGTACGATCGAAAAATAAATTGTAAAATATTGTATTTAAACGTATAATGATAGTATGTTTAAAAAGACGGGTCAGCTATAAGCGGAGAGGAGAATAAATTTTGGAAATTCAATTTCAGTCACGTTGGTTTGAGAAATGTATCAGGGATTATCTGGGGATTGCAGATGGAAAAATTACGACAGAAGATGTGAGTGTTATCAAATATTTGTATGTGAGTACAACTGACGGTTATTTTTTAGGATTTGGCAAAGGCGATCTGCCTGCAAATTTTGAGTTTTCAGATGCGGGAGATGAGTGGTTCTGCCGTTGTCTGTCAGATACGGGAAAATATCGTACAGTAGAAGAGTTTATAGATATAAGGGAATGGGAAGACAGTAAAGAACTTCAAATTAAAAGTGAGCTTTTAGATGAAGAACGTGAAGATAAAGACGCATCAGATATGCAGGATTTTGAGAGCAGCGTCAAAATTTATGAGCCTGAAGAAAATGATTTTGATGGGCTTGTAAGGAATGAAATGACGTATGACTATGGAATACTTTATCCGGAAGATTTTGTACATCTGAAAAATCTGGAAGTTGTGCGTCTCATGTCCTGTGAAACAGAGATTCATAGTCTGGCGTTTTTAGAATCGTTGTCTAAAATACATGTTTTGGAAGTGGGACAGGTAAGGTTACATACGCTTGAAGGTTTAGATAAAATGATCGGGCTTGAAAAACTTTGTATATGGGCAAATTAAGTTTCTATTATTAAAATATATCTGGCTTCAATAAAGAAAGGCAGAGATTCGGAAGAATCCCTGCTTTTTTCTTGCCCGATAGAATGGTCATAATCCCGGTATATTGTAAATATAATAAAAATAGGGGCACATATTTCACCGAATTTGCAAATCCGAAAAAAAGAGGATAAAATAGGAGATATTGTAATATGAAGGACGAAAACAATATTTCAAAAGCGATAGAGGAAAGACAAGAGAAGGATATGAAATTCGAGAGTGCGGAACAAAAGAGACATTATATGTTGGAAGAACCGGTGGAAAAACTGGTATGCCGTCTGGCGATGCCTACCATATTAAGTATGCTGGTCACTTCGTTTTATAATATGGCGGACACTTTTTTTGTGGGAAAGCTCGACACCCAGTCTACAGCGGCGGTGGGGATTGTCTTTTCCCTGATGGCGATCATTCAGGCGATTGGTTTTTTGTTCGGGCACGGTTCCGGCAATTTTATTTCCCGGAAACTGGGTGCAGGTGATATTGAAGAGGCGGAGAAAATGTCCGCGGTCGGCTTTTTTACTTCCTTCTTGGCAGGCGTAGCGATTATGGTAGGATGTATGTTTTTTATCGAACCACTTTCCTATCTGCTCGGTTCCACAGAGACGATTCAGCCTTATACAGTGGCTTATCTGCGGATTATTTTGATCGGTGCGCCAGCCATGACGGCGTCTTTAGTGTTAAATAACCAAATGCGTTTTCAGGGCAGCGCTTTTTATGCGATGATCGGTATTGTGTCGGGCGCGGTGATCAATATTGTCCTGGATCCGATTCTGATTTTCTGGTGCGGCATGGGTGTTGCCGGGGCGGCGCTTGCTACAACCGTAAGTCAGTATTTAAGTTTCTTTTTCCTATTGATTATGATAAGGCGTGGCGGGAATATTCAGATCCGTTTCCAGAATTTTAAACCGAGCCTGCATTTTTTTATCGAAGTGATCCGGGGCGGGATTCCTTCCCTGTTCCGTCAGGGGCTTGCCAGTGTTGCTACAATTTGTCTGAATCATGCGGCGGGCGTTTACGGCGACGCGGCTATCGCGGGAATGTCCATTGTGTCACGTATTATGATGTTTGCCAATTCCGCACTGATCGGTTTCGGACAGGGGTTTCAGCCCGTGTGCGGCTTCAATTATGGGGCGAAGCGGTATGAGCGGGTATTGAAGGCATTTAATTTCTGTGTGAAGGTAGCCTTTGTCTGTCTTTTGGGAATGGCGGTCGTGGTGTATATCTTTGCCCCCCAGCGGGTGACTGTTTTCAGAAAAGATGACCCGGAAGTTATTATGGTAGGAACGGCGGCGCTGCGG
>VSNH01000107.1 GCA_009774215.1 Lachnospiraceae bacterium | reverse complement strand
TTAAAGCCGAAGCCGGAATACTATATTTGTGCCTGTCTCGTGGGCTCGGATATGTGTATAAGAGACCGCCCATGCGGTTTACGGCCTGATGGTGGGCGGAATTTACCTTGGCGCTGTTTCCATAGAGCTGGTAAAAGAAATCGCGGCGGCCAAGGTCGCAGTGAAAGACATAGTGAAACTGGTCGCGTCCGACCCATCTGTGGTTTTCGGCGGTGTCGATATGCTGTGTGACATCGCCGCCGAAATGGACGTTGATGAGCTGAAGCCCTTTGCAGATACCGAGCACGGGTTTTTTTTGTGCCGCAAAACGGGAAAGAACCTCAAACTGCAGGATGTCAAGCCCGGTGTCCACGCTGTGGGAGCCGTGGTCGGCCTGGCCGAAAAAGGCAGGGGTGATGTCGCCGCCGCCCGGGAGAAGAAGATGCGTGGCGTCGTCTGTCTGACCCGGGTCGAGACTGACAAAGCAGGAAACGCCCATCCTTCTTATTGTGTTTTCATAGTTTTTGGTGTTCTCTGGACGGCCGGCGATCAGTACGGTGGGAGCGGGCATGGCGGAATCCTTTCTGCGGGGAGTTACTTTATCTTATGCGCACCTGTCTGAACCGGTTATGAAAATTAGGGTTGCTTTATTGGGAAAAACCCTGTATAATTTTAGATACAATTAAAATAATTTATATAAACAAAAAGTGGCTGTGGGTGAGAAGACGGAAAAGGGGAAAGATTGAAAAATCACACTGATGTGCTGATTTTTCAATCCGGAGTTTGTGATGAGGCGTCACAAACTCCTTGATCGCAGAACAGAATTTGAGATTCTGTTCGCGCTCCTCAGCAAAGAACGCTTCGGAAAAGAGGGATAAGGTTGAATAAATTCTCTGATGAGCAATTTATTCAACCAAGAATTTGTGCCGAAGCGTCACAAATTCTGTTGATCGCAGAGCAGAATCTAAAATTCTGCTCGCGTCCTCAGCGTAAAACGCTTCGGAATGGAGGGAAAAATGAGCAAACTATTATATAACAAACCGTGGATACTGCAGCGGGCGGATCCGTATGTGTACAGGCATACGGACGGAACCTATTATTTTACGGCTTCCGTGCCTGCCTATGACGGAATCGTGCTTCGCAGATCGGGCACGCTTGCGGGGCTTGCGGACGCGCAGGAGACGGAGGTCTGGCACAAGCATGAGTCGGGGATAATGAGCTGCCATATCTGGGCGCCGGAACTGCACTATATCAACGGGGCGTGGTACATTTACTATGCGGGCGGCGACAAGGACGATATCTGGCAGATCAGACCTTATGTGCTGGAATGTAAAGATGCGGATCCGATTACCGGCACATGGACGGAAAAAGGAAAAATGGGAAGGGCTGACGATGACGTTTTTTCCTTCGAGGCTTTTTCTTTGGACGGCACCGTGTTTGAGAACAAGGGTAAATGGTATTATATCTGGGCGGAAAAGGTAGGTGTCGGAAAGCAGATTTCTAATCTTTACATAGGAGAGCTGGAGACACCCTACAAGTTAAAGACCGTGCAGGTGCTTCTCACCACGCCGGATTACGACTGGGAGCGGGTGGGCTTCTGGGTGAACGAGGGCCCGGCGGTTCTCAAGCGGAACGGCAAAATATTCATGACCTATTCCGCGTCGGAGACAGGCATCGCCTATTGTATAGGTATGATGACGGCAGACGAGGACGCGGATCTGCTTGATCCCCTGTCGTGGAAAAAGGAGCGTTACCCGGTGCTTCAGTCGGACGCTTCCCTCGGTGTCTACGGGCCCGGGCACAACAGCTTTACCGTGGACGAGGATGGCAATGACATCATGGTGTATCATGCCAGGACGGAGACGGAGATCGTGGGCGACCCGCTCTACAATCCGAACCGCCATGCGATGCTGATGAAGTTTGGCTGGGAGGACGGCAGACCGGCATTCCGGTTTAACTAAGATGATTGGTTTACATAATTTTGGATTTTAATCTGGTGAAAAATGGTTAACATAATAAATCAATGGCGCTTGATAAAAAGAGTTTACATAATATAGGTCAGAATTGTAAAAAAATGTATGATAGGAAAAGGAGAAGGTATGGCAAAATTATTTATTAACGAAAAAAACAAGAAGGGGCACATCAACCCGGAGATCTACGGACATTTTTCGGAGCATTTGGGCAGATGTATCTACGAAGGGCTGTATGTGGGCGAAAATTCCGATATTCCGAACGTGAACGGGATGCGTAAGGATGTGGTGGGCGCGCTGAAGGAAATGCAGATCCCGGTGCTGCGCTGGCCCGGCGGCTGTTTTGCGGACGAGTACCACTGGAAGGACGGCATCGGTCCGAAGGAGACGCGCAAGAAGATGATCAACACCCACTGGGGCGGTGTGGTGGAGGACAACAGTTTCGGTACGCACGAATTTTTTGAGCTCTGCGAACAGCTTGGCTGTAAAACCTATATAAACGGAAATGTGGGCAGCGGCACGGTGCAGGAGATGAGCGAGTGGGTGGAGTACATGACCTTTGACGGCGTTTCCCCGATGGCAGATCTGCGCAAGAAAAACGGGCATGAAAAACCGTGGAAGATTGATTATTTCGGCGTGGGCAATGAAAACTGGGGATGCGGCGGCAGCATGACGCCCGAGTATTACGGGAACCTGTACAGAAGATACCAGACTTATGTGCGTCATTACGACAACGCGGCCCCCATTCAGAAGATCTGCTGCGGTGCGAATGTAGCTGATTATTTCTGGACGGAGGGCGTGCTTAAGACATGCTTTGAACTGCCACAGCCCAACAATATCCCCAACGGTTACATGGACGGCTTGTCCCTTCATTATTATGTGCATCCGGGCGGATGGGACAACAAGGGCAGCGCCACGGAGTTTGACGAGGCGGTTTGGTATACGACCATGGCGAAGGCGCTTTATATGGAAGAACTGATCAAGCGTCACGGCGCGATCATGGATCGGTACGACCCGGAGAAGAAGATTGGCATGATCGTGGATGAGTGGGGCGATTGGTTCGATGTGGAGCCGGGCACGAACCCGGGCTTCCTCTATCAGCAGAATACCATGCGCGACGCGCTGGTGGCGGGCGTTTCCCTGAATATTTTCAACAAGCACTGCGACCGGGTGAAGATGGCATGTATCGCGCAGATGGTCAATGTGCTGCAGTCCGTGATATTGACGGAAGGGCCGAAGATGATCCTGACACCCACTTACCATGTTTTCCATATGTATAAGTACCATCAGGATGCAGAGCTTGTAGAGAGCTGTATTGAGGACAATAAGATGATCGGCGTGGACGATGCGTACAGGGTGCCGTTCCTTGACGAGTCGGTCTCTGTGGGCAAGGACGGCTATGTGAATGTGACGCTTGCCAATCTCTCCACAAACGAGGACGCGCCTGTGGAAATGTCCTTTATGGAACTTGCGCCGAAGGAGATCACGGCGGCGGTTCTTAAGGGTGAGATGCACGCGCATAACACTTTTGACGAGCCGGAGAATGTGAAAGAGGAAGTTTTCGACGCATACGAAGTGGAGGACGGGAAGGTATGTTTTACCGCGCCTGCGGGCAGCGTAATCAGTTTCCGTATCAGATAAGAAATCAGGTTTCACCGGGCGGATGGGATTGTGAGCAGGTGAACCGGACAGCATAAGAGAGGAATAGGGAGATGGAGCAGAGACGAATCTGCCGCAAATGTCTCACCAGAGACATGGACGAGGCGGCGTATTTTCAAAATCTGCACGACTACATTGCCAATCTGGATGAAGATGTAAAGGTTGAGGAGCCGCTTTATGAGAAGCGGCTTTCTCTCTGCAAAGAGTGTGATCTGCTTCTGGACGGTATGTGCAGGGCGTGCGGATGTTTTGTAGAGCTGCGGGCGGTGATGAAGAAAAACCGCTGTCCCTATGAAAAATGGGGCGCATCTGACGAGTGACATAAAATGAATAAGTTTATGTGATTTTAAATATTTCAAAAAAAGCTAAAATAATTCAAAAAGCTATTGACGTATCTTCCTCGCTATTGTACAATATGAACATAAGATAACCGCAAAAAAAAAAAAAATGTGCAGGTTGCTTAAATTCTTCGAGAAAAAGGCAAGCGAATGTCACATTTGGGAATGCAAATTGTCATATATTTTTATGGAAAGATATGGCAGGATGACTAAAGTATTTTAGAGAAAATATTTTGCGGTTATCAAACAGTACATTCATAATAAGGAGGAAAAAGAATGAAAAAGAAAGTATTGGCTACTTTGTTGACAGCAGCAATGCTCGCTACCACACTGGCAGGATGCGGCGGCGGAGATGCCGGTTCAGCTCCTGCGGCAGACGGCGGCGCGGCTGAGGAAGCTCCCGCGGCGGACGCAGGCTCCGATGACGGCGCGGCAGCAGACGACGGTGCGGCTGAGGAAGCTCCCGCAGACGACGCGGCGGCAGCTGAGGAAGAGATTCCCACCGCTACTTTTGGCGATCCCAACGGCACGCATATGGAGATGTGGACATTCGTGGAAATTCACGGACAGCACTACGGCAACATGGTTGAGAAGTGGAACGAGCAGAATCCCGACAGAACCATCGAGATCACCTGTACTACATATCCTTACGCAGACATGCATACAAAGCTTTTGACTTCCCTGAACGCAGGTACGGGCGCACCCGATATTTGTGATGTGGAGATCGGTCAGTTCCCGAACGTGGTAGCAGGTCTTGACACATGGCTTGTTCCCCAGAACGACACCGCAGCTCCTTACTTAGACACCATGGTTAAGGCCAGAATGGATGTCTACTCCGGAACCGACGGAAACTATTATGGTATTCCTTATCACGTAGGCGCTACGGTTATGTACTATAACCTCGCTGCTCTCGAGGAGGCAGGTCTTTCTCAGGCGGATGTGGATGCAGTGGTTACCTGGGATGATTACGCAGCGCTTGGCGAGAAGTATCTGGAGGCAATCGGCAGACCCGAGGGCAAGCACTGGACTTCCGTTGATACAGCAGGCTGTGACTGGCAGTGGATCGCTATGGCTGAGTACGGTGAGGACTGGACCGGCGGTATGGACGGCACGGCAAACGTACAGCTTGAGTCCGTGAAGAAGATGTGCACCATGGAGCAGGAGTGGGTTAACAGCGGTCTGGCAATGGTATCTCCCGACGGACACGTTGACTTAGAGGCAGGCTTCCAGAACATTCTGGATCACAACATCGTTTCCTTCCCGAAGGCGATGTGGTACATGAGCCGTTTCACCAACTATATGCCTGAGGAGAAGGGCAACTGGTACATCGCTAAGTGTCCTGTATTCGAAGCAGGTCAGAAGTGCTCCGTAGGTATCGGCGGTACGGGTACCGTTGTAACACAGCAGGCAGTTGACAAAGATCTGGCTTCCGAGTTCCTCTGCTGGGCTAAGATGTCCGAGGAGGGTGAGCAGCTGATCTGGGATAACCTTGGTTTCGACGTATGTAACACCGTTCTTTGGAACGACGATGCATTCGCACACGACGATAACAACCAGTACAACCAGTTCTTCCGTAACTATCCTTACGATGTGCTTTACAGCATCAAGGACGATATCGGAACGGTTTACACGACAGCTATCAGCCCGACCATCAACGAGCAGATGTGCAACGTGACACTGAATGACATTCTCGAGAATGGCATGGATGTAGACGAGGCGCTGCAGGCAGCTCAGGATGTGGTTGATCTCGAACAGTAGTAAATTAAATAGAGGGGATTGTTTAGACAATCCCCTCTTTGTTGTAAGATGGGTGTATAGTAAACAAAGATTGGGAGTGTGTGCGTATGAATAAATTTAAAAAATTTTTCTATTCACAGAAGGCGGCGCCCTATGTGTTCGTCCTTCCGTTTATTATCAGCTTTCTGTTGTTCTGGATTTATCCTTTATGCAGTACGATTACCATGAGTTTTCAGGATATCAAGCCTACCGGTACGGAATGGGTGGGAGTCAGTAATTTCCAAAAACTCTTAAAAGATAAAACATTCCATACGGCAATTTTAAACAGTTTTCAGTATATGGTTTTGACGCTGGTTCTGCTGATTCCGTTCCCGATGTTCTTTGCGGTGCTGATGGATTCCAGACTGGTGAAGGCGAAGGGCTTCTGGAAAGCCTGCCTGTATGTACCGGCTCTTACTTCCGTAGTTATCTCCGGTACCCTGTTTCGACTGATGTTTTCCGAGTATCCGACTGGTCAGATGAACGTGATCACGACGGCTCTCGGACTTGGCACTTTTAAATGGCTCAAAATGAAAGCAACCGGTCTCGGCGCCCTTCTGCTTGTGGCATGCTGGAGATGGACCGGCGTAAATATGCTCTACTTTATTTCCGGATTGAAGGCGATTGATACCGCCATGTATGAGGCTGCCGATATTGACGGCGCGACCGCATGGCAGAAATTCCGGTATGTTACCATTCCTCTTTTGAAACCGACCACCGTTTATGTGTTGACGATCAGCGTGTATGCGGGTCTGGCAATGTTCATGGAATCCTACATGTTGTGGGCGGGTCCCGATTCACCGAACAACATCGGCCTGACCATCGTTGGATACTTGTACAAGCGCGGTATCACGAAGAATCAGCTCGGATATGGCAGCGCGGTAGGTATTGTCCTGCTTGTGATTGCACTGGCAATTAATATCGTACAGCTTGTTGTAAATGGCACATTAGGGAAGGAGGAAGACTGATATGGCAGAAACAACCTCTGTAAAAGGCAAAGAAACCGGGGGAATGAAAGCTAAGAGAAATATTTTAACCGTGTTTTCTACGGCGTTGTTTGCGGTGCTTTCTTTCCTGATTGTGTATCCGCTGTTTGCCGGATTGATTGCATCCTTCCGGCCCGGCACGGAGCTGATCCGCCGGGGCTTAAGTATCAACCTGGATTTCAGCACCATGACACTTAATAACTACACTTACCTGTTTGGCAATAACGTGGACGGTCACAAGTATTTTATGTGGTACAAGAACAGTCTGATACTGATGCTTGTCACGGTATTCCTGACACTGCTTGTCTGCTATATTGTGGCTTACGGTCTGACGATGTACAACTATAAATTGAAGAACTTCCTGTTCTTCCTCGTGATTGCAACCATGATGGTTCCTTTCGAGATTCTGATTCTCCCGCTCTACAAGGAGATGATCAACCTGAAACTGGTTGACACTATCTGGGGCGTGATGCTGCCGGGTATCTGCGGCGCGTCAACGATCTTCTTTTTCCGACAGTATATGTCGGGACTGCCGAAAGACCTGCTGGATGCGGGCCGTATCGACGGCGCTACCGAGTATGGTATTTGTTTTAAGATCATGATGCCGATCACAAAACCTGCATTTGCGGCTATGGCGATTCTGTGTGCCATGGGTTCATGGAATAACGTGCTCTGGCCGATGCTTGTATACAGAAGCGCAGAGAAGTTTACGCTTCCGATTGGTTTGAACACCCTGCTTACACCCTACGGAAATAACTACGATGTGCTGATTGCGGGATCCATGTTTGGCATCCTGCCGGTATTCATCATCTTCCTCTGCTTCCAGAGGTACTTTATCGAGGGTATGACGGCCGGAGCGGTCAAGGGATAGGAACTTTACTTTCGGGCATACACTCCATTGCCAGGGGCTGCTGCGATGCCGGTTTACCGGCTATAGCAGCAGCCTCTTATGTGGTGCGAGGGGGAAATCATATGAAAAGCTTATTCGGCGACTTGATTGAACGGGCGAGAGGTGAAAAAAATACAGACTATCTGACGGGAATGATGAACAGGAGAGGGCTCCATGAGATATGGGATGCACTGCCAGAGGGCGCGCGGGTTCATTGCCTCTATATGGATGTCGATAATTTCAAGCTGGTCAACGACGTGTACGGCCACGCGAAGGGCGATGAGCTTTTAGTATTTGTGAGCGAGCTTTTACAGGACGTGTTTCCCGGACAGCTCGTGGTGCGTCTGGGCGGCGACGAGTTTGTGGTGATCTGTGATGCCGGCGTGTTGGCGGAGGAACCGAAAGAGCAGTTCGCATTGCTGCAGCACAGGCTGAAGGAAGAATTTGACGAATCTCTGCGGGAGGTGCTTTCTTTCAGCATCGGTTTTGTTGCCGGGTGCAGCGGTTCCGAAAATCTGTCGGTGATTCTGGATCAGGGTGACGAAGCGATGTACTTTGTCAAAAAGGCCGGAAAGGGTAGTTATGTAAACTACGAGGTCATACGGCAACAGCTCGCGGAACAAAAAGTGATGAAGGACAGGGCGCTCACCGCATTTCGTGAGGAAGAGTTTGAACTGCGTTTCCAGCCCATGATCTATCTGCAGAACTCTGACGTCTATGCGGCAAAGGCAGCGCTGTACTGGCATTTTCCGGAAAAAGGGATTCTGGAGGAGGAAACCTTTATCCCTTTGTTGGAACAGTACGGTGTGATTACCCGGCTGGATAAGATGATGTTTGAACAGATCTGCCGCTGGAAACAGAGATGGCAGGATACTGTCTTTAGGGAATTGCAGATTTATGCCCGCATTTCCGCCAGAACGATTCTGCAGGCGGACGGGGTGGAGCATATCAGGAAATGTCTGGAAACCTATCAGGTTAAGCCGGAGGAGATCAAGCTCTGCATCGAAGAGGAGAGTTTTCTCGGGCGGGGAGAGAAGATTGTATGCGCGGTGGAAGTCCTGTCTGAGATGGGCTTTGAGATCGCTATTGACAATTTTGGCTCCGCCTCATCCTTCAAGGTACTGCAGCAGGTTCCGGCAAGCATTTTGAAACTTGACCCCAGACTTCTCAAGTCGGATAAAGGAAATGACAGACGACCGCTTCTTCTGTTTCGTAATCTCATAGGTCTCGGAAGAGATCTGCAGTTTATGATTGTGGCACAGGGAATTGAAAACACAGTGCAGGCGGGCGCGTTAGCCAATTACGGCGCGCAGCTGGGTGTGGGTGACTTTTACGGGGAGCCGCAGCTGCCGGAACGATTTTTCGAGATGTATCACGACCGCTATTTCTTTGTCAGCAACCGGATTCCCACGGTTTATTCTTTTGACCATCATCTTAGGGATGCGGACGGAAAGAACGAAGGACAGATGGTGGGAGAGGGCATTACCTACGATGCCGGTGTGGTGGCGGATCAGAAGGCGATTTCCTTCCCTGGGGGAAAAGTAGGGGAAAATGTTGTTGTTTTACCGAAATCTGTTATGTACAGTGAGAGCTATACGATTTGTCTGTGGGTCAACACGGCGGAAATGCAGGCATGGACGAGTGTATTTTATGTCACTTATATGGACGGTTTCATAAGTCTGGTGCCGTCGGACGCGATCTGCAGCTGTGTGTTCCGCATGAAGGATGACAGGGAAGTGAACGAGTGGTTCGATATTTTCGGCAGACACGCGGTACCGGGGGAATGGTCGTATTTGTGCGTTTCCTGTGACGTGATTACGGGGCTTGTCAGACTGTATTTTAACGGGATGCTGATCGGCAGCAAGAACCTTGCGCCGAATCTGAAAGTGCCGGAACGGGTTGTCATAGGCGGGGACGAGTACCAGAAATCTTTCCACGGCAAGGTGGCGGGACTGGAGATTTATCACTGTGTTCTGCCCGAGGCGGAGATTGCACGGAAGTTTCAGGCATTTCAGAACGATCCGACCTTTTTGGGGACGAAAGGGAAAAAATAAAGAACTCCCCCGCAATGGGAGAGTTCTTATTCTTTTCTTCAGTTTAAGTGCAGGTTAACCGGCATTATAGTCGTCAATAATGGGGGGAATCTGCGCCATCATATTGTCGATGTCCTCATACATCGCGCTTTTGGTCGTCCCCATGTTACTGACGCGGTTGATGTGCCGCATAACCGTATCATAGTGGGTTTTCATCTTTTCAAAGAAACTGCTCAGGGTGTGGAGCTTATTCTTGGAGTCGTCGATGACCCCTGAGATTTCTATCTGCACGGATTCCGCGCCGCCGGCTGCCTGCGTGATCTTGTCAAACATGGCATAGGTTTCATCCACTTTTGTGAGACTTTCCTCCAGTGCCTGATGTGAGGTCTGGATGCTGGCATGGAGCTGATCGGTTCCGCTCTCCACCTCGCCTACGCTGGAGTCCACCATCGCCACAAGATTTTTGATCTCTTCGGACAAGCTCTTGATCTCACCGGCTACGGTGGCAAAGCCTTTTCCCTGTTCCCCTGCTCTGGCTGCCTCGATGGAAGCGTTGAGGGAAAGAATGTTTGTCTGGTCTGCGATAGATACGATTCTTTCCATGCATTTGCGGATTTCATTTAAGGAAAGCTGGAATGTCTCGAAGGTACTCTGCATTTCTTCAAAATGGTTTGCGACCTGAAGGGAACTGCTTTTCAGCGTCTCCACTTCTCCCTGTACCTGACTGACTGACTCGAAAATATTGTCTTTTACAGAGGCAAACTGTCCGGAAACGGTATTGATGTTGGAAAAAGTCTCTTCAAAGTCCTGAAGGGAACCTCTCAGATCTTCCGAGTCCTGCAGCACGCTGCCGAAGGAATGGCGGACCATGCTCAATTCGTGCAGGGAGTCCACCTCGCTTTGGATCAGGGCGTTGCGGTAGCCCTGCAGGTTTTCCACTACATATACGATCGGATCAAGGGTTTTTTCCTCCCGCTGGTATTTTTTTTTGAATTTCATCTTCACACCTCCCTTACTCAAATACCACACAGGTCATGGATTGGTTGACAAAGCGGTTGTTGTAGTGCTCACCGTATCCGACCAGACCGGCATGGTGTCCGAGCGTGCTCATGTCCATCAGATAATCCTTCATGTAATTGTTGTCGGTGAAGAGCAGATACCGAAACAGGCAGTTTACGGAGAAAACAGCCGAAATCCTCGGGAAATCATTTCTGATTGTCTGAATGGTGTCCCTTACAATCTGTCTGTAGTCGCCCAATTCCAGAAGAATCAGCACATCGGAGTCGTTTACCTGGCGGAAACAGGTCAGAGAATTGCCGCTGACCTCCTTGATGGAGATAATGCATGTATCGTTCCCGTTGATTTTTCCGAAAGGATTCTTGAAGGTCTGGGTGGAAATCTGCTCCTCCGTCACATGGAGAATGTTCTGGTATACCTGTTTGGCGGGTTTCCCATTTAGCTGTCCGAGCCGGTAGTTCGCCTTGTCTGTTCCGGATGCGACAAAACGGTAATTTCCAAGCTGGTGGTAAATATTTTCCTTGTATGCTTTTACTTTGCCGTTTGGGTTTTTAATCAGTGCGTATACCACCGCATCTTCATAAACCCTGCCGTTTGCCGAGACCTTTCCGCCGTCGCCGGTTCCGCCTACCAGAGAAATGTTATTGCGCTGCAGGGCACTGTAAATGGTCGTCAGTACGCAGGCATCGTTTCCGGTACAGAAATCAATGCATACGGTATCCCGGCCGGAACTTTTAATTGCGCGTATGTCCTGCTGCAGCCGTCCGATGTATTTCACGGGCATGACGGATACATCTTCCAGCACGTTTGCCACGGCGTTTACGCCGTCATAATAGGCGATGACGCCTACGCCCTTTTCAACGACACGGACGTCGTAGCTCATGCCGATGCATCCGATGCTGGGGATGCCCGGGAAAAGGGATTCTAATTTTTTAACATGGGCTTCAAACTGTTCATTGTTGGACATAAGCATAATCAACTGCGGGCTTTTCAGACCGCGGACTGCTTCATCCAGATTGCCGCTTGGGCTCATACCAAAAAATTGTCTCAAAATGTTGACCTCGCTTCCTTAGGAACTATGAAAGAATGATTCATAACAGTTCCCTATGTATTTTCTTTATGATGTATAGGTAAAATTATACTTGATGATAAAACAGTACGTCAACGGTTATTCTTTAAATGACAGGTTTGTTTTCATTGCGCCACTGTCTCGGTGACGTGCCATATACATTTTTAAAGGCTCTGGAAAAGTGGAGCTGGTTCGGATAGCCTACCGCGTTCCCGATATCGGCCACGGACAGTTCGGTCAGTTTTAACAGTTCCGCCGCCTTGGTCATGCGGTAGGAGATCAAAAATGCCTGTGGGGATTTCCCCGTGTTCTCGTGAAAGATTTTTCCGAAATAGCTTCGGTTCAATCCGCAGGAGGCGGCGATATCTTCCACGGTAATGTCGTTTTGGAAGTTCTGTTCGATAAAGGAGAACGCTTCTTTAATATAGAAGTCCCGGAGGGTGTTTCCCTTGCCTACCTGCGTGGAGGTGGAGGCGCGGACAAAACTGTCTATGAAGAGATACAGATGCCCGATCAGGTGAAACGGAGATTCATCCTTGTGGTTTACGATGTAGAGCATTTCGTTTTTCATCGTCTCGGCAATGTCTTTGTAGCGCGCTCTGTAGACCGGCTGGTCCGGCGTCAGCCCGGCAAGCTGCACGGTCTCCCTTGCGCGCAGCCCGTCAAATTCAATCCATGTATATTCCCACGGGATATCATAATCTGCAATGTACATGCATACTTGATTAGGAAAGAGCATAAACCCCTGCCCGCTCTTGATCTGGTAGTGCACGGATTCGCCGTGGGAATTATCGGCAAACAGAGTGCCGGTGCCGGAGAGACAGTAGTGGAACAGATAATGGTTTCTCGCCGCCGGACCGAAGGAGTGGGAAGGCGCGCACTGTTCCCAGCCAAACTGATAAAGCCCCCGAT
>VSNH01000106.1:8296-12803 GCA_009774215.1 Lachnospiraceae bacterium | reverse complement strand
TGACCGAAAACAACGCAGTAGAAGGGAATGCTGGCAAGCAAAAAAGGATAGTTAATTGGTAAATGGAGCACTAGTTCAGCAGATAAACAAAAACCGGCAGCCCCACCGACGTCAGCGCATCGTAGAAGCCGTGAGCGATCACCAGCGGCACAATCGTCCCCTCTTTTTTGCGGAAAAGATAGATGCATAAAATCACCGTATTCGTCGCCAAGTTGTAAAATTCGCCGAAAGTGTGCTGCATGGTAAACCAGTGAATCAGATAGAAAAGCAAAATATTAAACCCCACACAAATCCATTTCTGCGAAAAAATGTCCAGCGTCCTTTTTAACAGGAATCCGCGAAAAATCAGTTCCTCCGCGAACCCGACACAGAAAAAGCAGTAAAGCAGCATAACGGCTATATATACCGCATCCGGCGCCATGGCATATGCGGAATAATCCATTTTCATAAGCAGAAGCGGAATCTGCTGTACGGCAAACATCCCTGCTCCCAGACACAGCCCCTCTAAAACTTGTCTTGTACAAATCGGCTCTAACCCAACCGAGGAAAGCGGCTGCTTTTCCACCTTAAGGACATAAAAAAGCAGCGCTGCACAAGGAATCCAGTAAGCCGCCACACCCGCTAAGAGTCCTGCATCCGCGCCGAATACAGCCATCAGAACAGTTAGAACCGCCATCCCCAAAATACATACGATCATCTCTATCGCGCTTCTCTTCTTATTGCCATTTTCTAATTTGTCATTCATTTCTTTCCTCTTTTCCATTGCCGCACCTCTGCCCTCTTCCTCAAACATGATACGAATATTGTACAAGGGCTGCTTGTGTGTTCCCTTAACACCCCCTTAACGTTTCCTTAAAATTCCGCCGCAAAAATATATCTCATTAAATTTCAAAATCTATTTGACAATCTGTCACAAAAGTATTATTGTGTAATAAATTAATTGCAGAAACACATATCACAAACCTTCGAGAAAGAGTAGTACGTATGGGTTATCCATTACAGAGAGCCGTCGGCTGGTGGAAGACGGCATGGCGCTTATACCGAATGGACTTTCGAGGCCGGGTCGAAATGTCAGTATCCATAACGACAGAGTAGCCTCTGGCGGGAACCGCACCCGTTACCAAGGCGGCATATATGATAGTATATGGAAAAAGCGGATCGGGACTGTATTCCCGCATCAATTTGAGTGGTACCGCGATAATAACTTATGTTTATTACCGTCTCAGACTTTAGTCTGGGGCGGTTTTATTTTTACCCAAAAAGGAGGACACAAGATTTAAAAATAAGTCTGATGACCTTATTTTTAAATCAGAAATTTGTGCAGAAGCGTCACAAATTTCCTTGATCGCAGAACCGAATTTGAGATTCGATTCGCGGTTCCTCAGCTTACGCTTCGGAATGGAGGAAATTATGAAAAAAAAATCTATCACACTGTTACTTGCAGGCGCGGTTCTCACCGCCGCCCTCACAGGATGCGGCGCATCCGGCAAAAACACCACTGGCGCGGGTACTTCTGAAATCACGCCCACAGACGCTTCCGCTGATGACACAGGCGCATCCATCGGCAGAGCTTACAAGATCGGCATCGTGCAGTACGTGGACGACGCGTCCTTAAATCAGATTGTCGCCGCCATTCAGGCAGAGCTTGACAAAAAAACCAAGGAACTTGATATTTTCTTTGATTACAAAAATTACACTTACAACGGACAGGCGGACGCCACCACCATGAATCAGATCGCCACAGACCTGATCGCCTCCGATGTGGATCTCATTATTCCGGTCGCCACGCCGGTTGCCATGGTCATGCAGAATGCCACGGCAGAAAACCCGCGGGACGACGGCAGCCTGATTCCCGTGGTGTTCTCCGCAGTCTCCGATCCTGTGGGCGCAGGGCTTGTGGCAGCCATGGACGCGCCGGGTTCTAACATTACCGGCACTTCGGACGCTTTGAATACGGAGGCGATCTTTGATCTGATGCTTGCCGCCGACCCGGATATCCGGACTGTGGGACTGCTCTACGACAAGAGTCAGGACGCCTCCACCGCCGCCATCGCCGCCGCCAAGACCTATTGCGAGCAGAAAGGCATCACCGTAGTGGAAAAGACAGGCACAAACAACGGGGAAATCTCCCTCGCCGCGGATGCCCTGCTCTCCTCCGGCGCGGAGGCGGTATTCACGCCCTCCGACAACAACGTGATGACTGCGGAACTCGCCATTTATGAAAAGTTTATCGACGCGAAAGTGCCTCACTACGGCGGCGCAGACTCCTTCGCCTTAAACGGCGCATTCATGGGCTACGGTGTGAACTATGTGGAACTTGGCACCGCCACCGCAGACATGGCGGTAGAAATTCTTGCCGAAGGCATAGATCCTTCCTCCCTTGCCGTACAGACCATGGATAACGGCATCGCCACGGTGAATACCGAAACCGCGGAGGCGATCGGACTTGACTACAGTATGTTTGCGGGCAAATGCTCCCGGCTGGTAGAAATCCAGACGGCGGAAGAATTTAACTAAACGCCCGCTCTGAAAAGCGCAAATTTAGTAACACATGTAATTAATTTTTGAAATAAAGAGGTATCCCATGAATACAATATTTTCACTTTCCATTTTACAAAGCGCCTTGGAACTGGGCTGTATCTACGCTCTGGTGGCGCTGGCATTGTTTATCTCATTCAGCATCTTAAATATTGCGGATCTGTCCACCGACGGCTGTTTTACCTTAGGCTGCGCGGTGGGCGCTATGGTGACACTGTCCGGGCGCCCCGTGCTGGCGCTCTTCGCCGCCATGGGCGCGGGCGTCTGCTCCGGTTTTGTCACCGCCTTCTTACAGACAAGAATGGGGGTTCCCTCCATTCTAGCCGGCATTATCGTCAACACGGGGCTTTACACAGTCAATCTCGCCGTAATGGGCTTTTCCTCCAACGTAAACCTGTTCGCCTGCGACACCGTTTTCAGTCTGGCAAAGGGAAAGCTCTCCTACGGCTGGTACGCGGACTGGTACAAGCTGCTGATTGTCCTTGTGATTGTAATGATAATTGGTGTTATCTTATCCCTGTTTCTGAACACAAGACTCGGACTCTCCATCCGTGCCACAGGCGACAACGAACATATGGTGCGGGCGTCCAGCATCAATCCCCTGTTTATGATCACCGTGGGCCTTTGCGTCGCAAACGCGCTGACCGCCCTCTCCGGCGCGATCCTCGGCCAGTATCAGAAATCCTGCGACATCAACCTGGGCACCGGCATGGTCACCATCGCCCTGGCAAGTCTGATTATCGGGGAAACGCTGGTCGGAAAAGGCAGGATGTTCAAGAAGATAACAGGCGTCATTCTAGGGAGCTGTCTCTACCGTTTCATCGTGGCGCTGGCGCTGCGCCTAAACGTGCCCGCGGAAGCCCTCAAGCTCGTCTCCGCCGTGATTGTCGCCATTGCTATCTCCTTCCCTTACCTGAAGGAAAACTATGCTTTTTACCGAGTGCGCAAAAACAATGTGAACCGTTTCAGAAAGGAGGGCAGCACGGATGTTAGTCATTGACTCTGTCTCAAAAACCTTTAACCCCGGAACCGTCAACAAGAAAAAGGCCCTCGATAAAGTAAGCCTTACTCTTGCGGAAGGTGACTTCGCCACCATCGTTGGCAGTAACGGCGCCGGAAAATCCACACTCTTCAACGCCATTACGGGAAACTTTTATGTAGATGAAGGGCGGATTATTCTGGGCGGTGAAGATATCACTTACTGTAAAGAACATGTGCGGAGCAAGGTGATCGGCCATCTTTTTCAGGATCCCCTGAAAGGAACCGCTCCCCATATGACCATTGAGGAAAATATGGCGCTTGCTTATCTGCGGGCTTCCACCAAAAGACACGCCTATTTCAGCCGGGTCAGCGCGAAAGAGAAAACAAAGTTCAAAGAGATGCTCTCCCTTCTCGATATGGGGCTGGAAGACCGGATGAAACAGCCCGTAGGCCTGCTATCCGGCGGTCAGAGACAGGCGCTCACATTGCTGATGGCAACTATGGTAACGCCCCGTATCCTTCTGCTCGACGAGCACACAGCGGCCCTCGACCCGGCTACCGCGGACAAAGTACTTGCCCTCACGGAAAAAATCATTTCCGAACGGCACATCACCTGCCTGATGGTCACACACAATATGCATCAGGCCCTCTCTCTGGGCAACCGCACGTTTATGATGGACGGCGGTCACATTGTATTTCATGTATCGGGGGAGGAACGAAAGAAACTCACCATAGACAATCTTCTGGAACAGTTTAAGATGCGTGCGGGAAAACAGTTGGATAATGACCGGATATTGTTGTCGAAGTAATCGCCGCGCAGTCCGCGCATAAGCAGAGCTTATGTGCGGACATAAAAGAACAGGTGAAGCATGAAAGCCGATCACCTGTCCAGTGTAAAAGGGGAATTTTACAAAAAGAATTGTATCAAAAAATTTTGTCTAAATCAAGCCCTTTTTTAAAATTTTTGCGAAAAATTTTTTTGAGTAAG
>VSNH01000106.1:0-8196 GCA_009774215.1 Lachnospiraceae bacterium | reverse complement strand
TTATCGCGTAGCGTAACTTACGGTTATCGCGTAGCGTAACTTACGGTTATCGCGTAGCGTAACTTACGGTTATCGCGTAGCGTAACTTACGGTTATCGCGCAGCGTAACTTACTATTATCGCGCCGTGCACTTAAACGCTAAAAGTCATCAGTGCCAGCTTTGACAGCGCCAGCTCCTGCACCACTACACCGCCGGCCTTTTTCCGTGCAAGGTTCATGTCCGCAAACTCCGAAAGTGGCATTACCTTTGTAACATAGCCCTTCCTTTTCTTTCCGAACAGAGATTTCCGCTCCTCCTGAATACTGATTTTCACCTTTGCCTTTAATTGCAGATAGGTCCGATAGGAGAACTCCTCCCCCGTCATGTAATAGAGCTGGCTCTCCAGCGTAGTTTCCGGATCCGTATCCTTCAGGATATAATGCTCCACGATACTCTTGTATTTAAAATTCACCATTTCGTCCTGCAGAATCTCCGCATAACTGAGCTTCGCCCCCAGATAAATAGAGCCTGTATCCTGCATAAAGTATTTATAATCCCTGTTTTCTGTCTCCATCGTTTCCCTTCCGCCACCGAAAGCCGGATCATCATTTTCCATTAGGGATATGAATCCCATCCTACAAAAGATCTCTACTCAGCCGCGATTGACTCAATCTTGCCTCCGCTTATGCGAACGGCGTCTTCAATGGCTTTTCTTGACAGTCCGGACTCTTCCATCAGTTCCTCCACCGTCACCGCCCTGCGCAGCTCTTCCTTAAGAGCGTTTGCCGCATCCGCCACCCTATTTACCTTATCGGCAATCTTCCGGTCGCTCTTCTCCTCCGCCGCGCTTGCCGCGATGCAGTCCTCCATAGCGTCCATCATCATTTTGGCGAGCATTCCCTGCGCCTCATCCGCGTGTTCCAATGCCCCCAGCATAGTGACCCCGAGGGAAAGCGCCACATTGCCCTCACCGATCAGATCCTCCAAACTGACACCCTGCCCGGTATAAAGCTTGGCAATCTGCGGCACCTCGGGAAGCATAATCTCTGTCAGCCGCTTGACTGCATCCGCATCCCCCGCCATGGCGGAAAGGGTAATCGCCTCTCTCTCCCCGTCCGTCGCCTTCGGAATCGCCTGCAGCGCCTCCAGATAGTCATCCAGATAATTTTTCTCTTCCTCTCCCAGATAGTCGTCCGCGTCTGCAGGCTCATCCACGCCTATTTTGTTCTGCCGCAGATAGTCATAGATCATCTCCAACTGCTGCGCAGAGAGAGAAAGCGCCGAGAACGCTTCCTCCACCTCCGATTTCGTTATAAAATTCTGCTGTGCCCTTGCCTTTTTTTTGACTTCCTCCAATGTTTTGGCAAACTCGATTTCCTGCTTCATTGCGCCTCCACTTTTCGCCTCGTTAATAACAGTCGCTATGTTTCATCACATCCGTCCGTCTGCTCCGGCGCAGGGACAGTCTACCTCAAAGCCTCGTTCATCCCGCAAACCGCAAAATTACTGCCGCTTGATGTGCGTATGCGTATACAGATGTTCCTCACAATATTCATAGTTACCGTCGCACTTTGAGCAGAAACGGAACTGCATCTGCGGGCTGTCCACCTCTGTCCTGCCGCAGATCGCGCACTTGTGCTTGGTAATCCCCGTATTCCTTCTCACGTCCCGCTTAAACTCCTGCCGCCTGTGAATCTGCTTCGGATTCAGGTGCATCATATTCCGAGATGTCAGGAAGAACACGACAAAATTGAGCAGGGACGCCCCGATGGCAAATTTCCCGTACACGTTCGTCCCGAGGAACTGGAACAGCAGCATCACCGCATAGATAACGCCCAGCCACTTCACCCGAATCGGTATGATAAACATGAGCAGCACCTGCGCGTCCGGGAAGGTCGCCGCATACGCGAGGAAAATAGACATATTGATGTAGTAAGTGCTGAACATCATCGCGATAATCGTGAAATACTCAGCCGGTGAGTCAATGGTCAGCACCGCGCCCAGCAGAGAAATCTCCGGCTTAAAGAGATAGCAGTACCCCATCAGCAAAAAGCTCCCCGCAATGGTAAACAGCATCCCCTGAAACAGATAGACATTGTAGCGGTAAGTGCCCCATGTCCGCTCCAGCGACGTGCCGATGGAACAGTAAAAATATAACATGAGTAATGTAAAGAAAAGCCCGCCGCTGCTGGGCGGAATCAGCACCCACGTCACAAGCCGCCAAATCTGTCCGTGCAGAATCGCGTAAGGATTTAAGGTCAGATAGGTGATCAGCAGACCGCTTCTGTCAAACAGTTCCAGCAGATAACCGACCGCATAACACATGACCAGCACAAAAGAAAGATTTCGTATCGCGTATTTCCCAAATTTCCGTTCAAAAGGACTCATGATTCACTCTCCCTCAAAAATATATTAATAATATAGCATTCCTCTTTTTAAAAGTAAATGTCGCAGCCCCCAAAAATCGCCCTCTCATAAAAATTTAATAAATGTCTGCCGAAAACTTCATTCTTTTCTAAGAATTGGACAATTGCATTTTAGAAAACTGTGTCGTATAATGACAGCGTGTGCCAAAAAACACATTTTAATAGGTAAAAAGGTAACTTATACCAGAATCCCTTTTTATAGGATAAAGGAGTGAACGAAAAGTGAGTGACATGCAATATACGCTCGGCATTGACATCGGGTCAACGACCGTCAAGATTGCCATACTGGACGAAAGGCATCAGATACTCTTTTCCGACTACAAAAGACATTTCGCAAATATCAGGGAGACCCTCGCATCTCTTCTTTCCCAGGCATTTGAAAAGCTCGGAAACCTCACGGTGCATCCCATCATCACCGGTTCCGGCGGACTGACGCTGGCAAACCACCTGCAGATCCCCTTTGTGCAGGAAGTGATTGCCGTGTCCACATCCTTGCAGACTTTTGCGCCCGTCACGGACGTAGCGATCGAGCTTGGCGGCGAGGATGCCAAAATCATCTATTTTGAAGGCGGCAACGTGGAACAGCGCATGAACGGCATCTGCGCCGGCGGCACGGGCTCCTTTATCGACCAGATGGCCTCCCTTCTGCAGACGGATGCGGCAGGGCTGAATGAGTATGCCAAAAACTATCATTCCCTATATACGATAGCGGCTCGCTGCGGCGTATTCGCCAAGTCCGATATCCAACCCCTCATCAACGAGGGCGCCACGAAGGAGGATCTTTCTGCCTCCATCTTTCAGGCGGTGGTAAACCAGACCATCAGCGGTCTTGCCTGCGGCAAGCCGATTCGGGGACATGTAGCCTTCCTTGGCGGCCCGCTGCACTTTTTGTCGGAATTAAAGCAGTCGTTCATCCGCACCTTAAAGCTGGACGACGACCATATCATCGACACGGACAATTCTCACCTTTTCGCCGCCATCGGTTCCGCCCTAAACGCAAAAGAGGACGCTTTCTATACTATGGAGGAACTGAATGCCAAGCTGTCTGCCGATATCAAAATGGAGTTTGAGGTGGAACGCATGGAACCTCTCTTTGCCACACAGGCGGATTATGATGCCTTCCGTCTGCGCCACGGCTCCCACCATGTAGCCACGGGTGACCTGGCTTCCTATCGCGGAAACTGCTTTTTGGGAATTGACGCCGGCTCCACCACCACAAAAGTGGCGCTCGTGGGTGACGATGGCTCCCTGCTCTACTCTTTCTACAGCAGCAATGACGGCAGCCCGTTAAAAACTGCCATACGCTCCTTAAAGGAAATCTACAAGCTGCTCCCCGAGGGGGTGAAAATCGCCCGCTCCTGCTCCACCGGCTACGGCGAAGCGCTGATGAAGGCCGCTTTTCTGCTGGATGACGGCGAGGTGGAGACAGTGGCACACTACAACGCCGCCGCCTTTTTCGACCCGGAGGTGGACTGCATTCTGGACATCGGCGGGCAGGACATGAAATGCATCAAAATCAAAAATCACACCGTGGACAGTGTGCAGCTCAACGAGGCCTGCTCCTCAGGCTGCGGTTCCTTCATAGAGACCTTTGCCAAGTCCCTAAACTACGGCGTGGAGGACTTTGCCAAGACCGCCCTCTTCGCGGAGCATCCCATCGACTTAGGCACCCGCTGTACGGTGTTTATGAATTCCAAGGTAAAACAGGCGCAGAAGGAGGGGGCTTCCGTCTCCGATATCTCCGCGGGGCTTGCCTACTCTGTCATCAAAAACGCGCTCTTTAAGGTGATCAAAGTCTCCGACGCTTCGGAACTCGGCAAAAATATCGTCGTGCAGGGCGGTACTTTCTACAATGACGCGGTTCTTAGAAGCTTTGAAAAAATTGCGGACTGTGAGGCGATCCGCCCGGATATTGCCGGCATCATGGGCGCTTTCGGCGCGGCGCTGATCGCCAGAGAACATTACAGCGAGGGATATCAGACTTCCATGCTGAATCTGGAGCAGATCACAAATCTGCAGTTTGAGACCAGCATGGCCAAATGCAAGGGCTGTACCAACAATTGCCGTCTCACCATCAATAAATTTACAGGCGGCCGACAGTATATCTCCGGCAACCGTTGTGAGAGAGGGCTCGGACGGGCGAAAAAGGAAAACGGGGCGCCCAATCTCTTTGATTACAAGCTAAAGCGGTACTTTTCCTACGAGCCCCTGCCAGCAAACGAGGCGAAACGTGGCACCGTGGGCATTCCGCGAGTGTTAAACATGTACGAGAATTACCCTTTCTGGTTCACTTTCTTTACGAAGCTGGGCTTTCGGGTGGTGCTCTCTCCCGTTTCCAACCGCAAAATCTATGAACTCGGCATCGAGTCCATTCCCAGCGAATCGGAATGCTATCCGGCAAAGCTGGCACACGGTCATGTAGCATGGCTCATCAAGCAGAATGTAAACTTTATCTTCTACCCCGCCCTCTTTTACGAGCGGGATGAATTTCACGATGCCAACAACCATTACAACTGCCCGATCGTCACCTCCTACTCCGAAAACATCAAAAACAACGTGGAGGAAATCGGGCGCGGCGAAGTGATTTTCCGCAATCCCTTTATGTCCTTCAAAAGCCTGCAGACTGTGACGGAGGCACTGACACGGGAATTTTGCGAGCTTCCAATAACAGCCGTTATGGATGCCGCCGAAGCCGCGTGGTCAGAACTTGCCGCGGCAAGACAGGACATGCGCGATAAGGGCGAGGAAGTGCTCCGCTATCTGGAAGCCAACCATAAGCGTGGCATTGTGCTGGCGGGACGTCCCTACCACGTTGATCCGGAAATCAACCACGGTATTCCCGAGCTGATTACCTCCTACGATATCGCGGTGCTGACCGAAGACTCTATATCCCATCTGGCGGCGCCCGAGAGGCCGCTGATTGTCTCCGACCAGTGGATGTACCATTCGAGGCTTTACGCGGCGGCGAGTTTCGTCAAGACAAGGGACGATCTGGATCTGATCCAGCTCAATTCCTTCGGCTGCGGTCTTGACGCCGTGACCACGGACCAGGTAAACGATATCCTTACCGGCTCCGACAAAATCTACACCTGCCTGAAAATCGACGAAGTGAACAATCTGGGTGCCGCGAGAATCCGCATCCGCTCCCTGCTCTCCGCAATTCAGGTACGGGAACAGAAGGGCGAAAAGCGCACGATACACTCAAGCGCCATCACGAAAGTGCCTTTTACCGAGGAGATGAGAAAGAATTACACCATTCTCTGCCCCCAGATGTCACCGATCCATTTTGAGATCATGGAGGCGGCTTTCAATGCCTGCGGCTATCATTTTGAGGTGCTCGGCAACGACACGAGGCAGGCTGTGGACATGGGGTTAAAATATGTAAATAATGACGCCTGTTATCCTTCTCTAATTGTGGTGGGACAGATTATGGATGCCCTTCTTTCCGGCAGATATGACTTGAATAAAGTGGCTGTTATCATGAGCCAGACCGGCGGCGGCTGCCGCGCCACAAACTACGTGGGCTTTATCAGACGGGCCCTGGAAAAAGCGGGTATGCCGCAGATTCCCGTGATCTCCTTAAATCTGGCGGGCATCGAGAGCAATCCCGGCTTCCATTTAAATGCCGATCTTCTGATCCGCGCCGCCTACAGCGCCCTCTTCGGAGATATCTTCATGCGGTGCGTCTATCGGATGCGGCCCTACGAGAAGGAGCTCGGCTCGGTGGATGCGCTGCACGCCGAATGGGTGAAAAAATGTCAGAAATTCGTGTCCGGAAAATCCATGAACTATCTGACCTTCCAAAAAATGTGCCGTCAAATTGTGCGGGATTTTGACGCGGTTCCCATTTTCGAAGACATGCGCAAGCCCCGCGTGGGCATTGTGGGCGAAATTCTGGTAAAATTCGCCCCGGCAGCCAACAATCATCTGGTGGAGCTTCTGGAGTCGGAGGGCGCAGAGGCCGTGGTGCCTGATCTGTTAGATTTCATGCTCTACTGTTTCTATAACCAGATTTACAAGGCAGATTTTCTCGGCACCTCGAAAAAGGCCGCCCTTGTTTCCCGCTTCGGCATAAAGGCGCTCGAGAAGCTGCGCTCGCAGGCCGCGAAAGAACTTGCAAAAAGCAGACACTTTACGCCACCCGTCAGCATCTATACGCTGGTGGACTACGCGAAACCCATCGTCGATATCGGCAATCAGACCGGCGAGGGATGGTTCCTCACCGGGGAGATGGTGGAACTGATCCACAGCGGCGTAAATAATATCGTCTGCACCCAGCCTTTCGGCTGCCTGCCCAACCATGTGGTGGGCAAAGGCGTGATCAAGGAGCTGCGCAAACGCTTCCCAGGCTCCAACATCGTGGCCATTGACTACGATCCCGGCGCCAGCGAGGTCAATCAGCTGAACCGTATCAAGCTGATGCTATCCACGGCCCAAAAGAACCTGAAAAAAATGTCGCCGGACAGCGACAATTCAGAGCCGGCAGCCTGCTCATAAAAAACAGCGGCAAACAATAAACCGGGTGCACACATACGCGCACCCGGTATTTTATGATATCATATATACTTCCTTTCAGTCACACAGTATCCCAGTCTAATAAAACGTCTTATCCACCTTGCGGTTAACAAAGCGGATCTTATCCCGCACCTCCTCCGCAAGCTCCTGAATCGCATCGTCCGCGCTCTCCTTCTGCAGTTGATTCACACAGAAAACACAGGAACCAAAAGTATCGCCTGAAAAAAACTTCGGCTTCTCCCATTTCACAAAATAGGATACCCGGTGTTTCAACAGAACTTTCTCAATCTTTTCCTTGGTCTCCATGTCCTTTACCTGACACCATTCCAGTTCGTTGTGTACTTTAACTTTCTGATACGCCGTCTCCATAATCTTCCCGTTCCCCCTCAATGCATTCATACACATAAATTATAATGTAAAGTGATGAATTATGCAAATCTTTTTCTAATCCCGTCTATCCTTTCCCAAATATGCAGAATGAAACGCACCGTCCGAAGGCGGTGCGCTTTTCCCCCACACTTAAAATGAATTTTCTTTTATTTTGCCTCGATAAATGCAAGATGACCATTGCCTGTAATATCAACAGTTACATGATCGTCAGCAACTACAGTCGGAACTGCCGCCCAGTTGTCATCAGCAACACGCTGATAAACGGTGATCGCCTGTCCTGCCTTTACGCCGGGAGCGTAGAAAGTGATCTGCGCCGTATCGTAGCCCGCATGCGTGTGTACATTTGCAACGGCAAGCAGGGAACCCTTGCCCTGAGCCAGCTCCTTCGCTGCATAAACTCTCTTGAGTTCAGGCTTTAACAGTTCAAATGTAAGGCCGGGAGCCGCTTCGCCGTCAAGAACAGCGCCCTTACCGATCGCCAGATCCTGAACCTGGTCAGGATCCATAGCCCAATGGTCAACAACCGCGTTGTTCATATGCTCACCGATGGTCTTATCCTCAGCGATGGCAAGAACAGTCTCAGCGGGAATGCCGATATCCGAGCCTGCCTCCAGATAAACCGCTACGGGAGCGCCGATGCTCTCACCCTCTTTTGCCATAACAGGCATAGAGAAAAACATAGCGCCTGCCAGTGTCAATGCAATTACTTTTTTCATTTCAATCATCCTCCTTTTTGTCAAAACTCAGCTGCCTTTAAGTGTGGTCTTCTCCGCCGGGAAAACTGCTCCCCGCGAATGTACTTTTATAGTACTCAAACTTCGCACATAGATTTTAGCTATGCACCTTGAAAATTCAATATCTGGCAATGATTCAATTATCAAAGAA
>VSNH01000105.1 GCA_009774215.1 Lachnospiraceae bacterium | reverse complement strand
ATTCAAGCCTTTGTGGGTAAGGTATGTATTGGAGAAATAAAGAAAGGCAGCAGGGCAAAGGTTAAAAAGCTGATAGAAAGCGGAACTATCCAGAAGATTGAAGCGGAGGTTTCCGGCGGAAATTATAAAATAGTACGGTATGACAGCGGCAGGGACAAATATTTTTATGATTCGTTAGAAGATGCGTTTTGCATCACCATTGAAATCACTTACCGGGAAGAGATTAAAGAGGATGTATAAAAATAGGACATTGGGCGGCACGGATTCTTTCCGTGTCCGTTTCTTTTGGAGGGATGATTTCATGGGGAAGCATTTAACTAAAAATGATAGGATAAAAATGGAAACAATGCTTAATTCCGGCCATAAGGTGCCGGAGGTTGCGGCGTATTTGCACGTTCACAGAAGCACCATATACCGGGAAATAAAAAGGGGAGAGTATACCCATAGAAATAGTGACTATACCGAGGAAGTGAGGTATAGCAGCGATTTGGGGCAAAAAACACATGATTGGAACGCCCAGGGAAAAGGGCGCAGTCTTAAAATAGGGAATGATATGCCTTTAGCTGAATACATAGAGGATAAGATTGTAAATGATAAATACAGCCCGGAAGCCGCATTGGCCGCAGCGGCCCAAAGTGGGATTGAGTTTAAGACCTCTATCAGTGTGAGGACTTTATATAGATATATAGACAATGGTATCTTTCTTAAATTAACCAATAAGGACCTGCCGATAAAAGGGAAGAGGAAAAAGCACAATAAGAAAGTAAAGGTGCAGAAAAGGGCATCCGCCGGGGAAAGCATAGAGAACCGCCCGGAGGAAGTAAAGGACCGGGGAACCTTTGGACATTGGGAAATGGACACGGTAAAGGGAAAGCAGGGCCTTACAAAATCATGTATGCTTGTATTAACGGAGCGCAAGACCAGGGATGAAATCATCATTAAGATGCCAGACCAAAAGGCGGCAAGCGTAGTGGAAGCCCTGGACCGGCTAGAAAGGAAATGGGGGGATATGTTCCCTAAAGTCTTTAGAAGCATCACCGTGGACAATGGGGTGGAGTTTGCGGACTATGAGGGGTTAGAACGGTCCGTCTTGTGTGACGGGGAAAAGCGAACCTTTCTTTTCTATTGTCATCCATATAGCAGTTGGGAGAGGGGCACAAACGAGAATAGTAACCGCCTTATCCGCCGTCACATACCAAAAGGGGAGGACTTCGAGGAAAAGCAGGATAAGGACATAGAGTATATAGAAACCTGGATAAACAACTACCCAAGGGGGATTTTGGGCTTTAAGACTTCCGCCCAACTCTTTGAAGAGGAAATCAAGAATCTGGCCTAAATTTTTTCAAAAAGTTGTTGCATAACTATTGACAAAATGCAAAGAATTAGTGGCGACAAAATTTTTGTTGACAAACTGGCATAATCTGTATATGATAATTAAGTGTGCCGCATAACGAGGTAGAAGTGTGCCCTTTGGGCATCACCACAGTTAGCGAGTAAATGGGCAGAGGCCCATGAATAGGAGGTGTGCAGATATGTACGCAATCATTGCAACAGGCGGAAAACAGTACAAGGTATCCGAGGGCGATGAGATCAGAGTGGAAAAGCTTGATGTCGAGGTTGGCGCTACCGTTACCTTCGATCAGGTGATCGCAGTCAGCGATAAGGAACTCAAAGTTGCAGGCGATGTGGCGAATGCGACAGTAACCGGAACCGTTATGGATCAGGGTAAGGGCAAGAAAGTCATCGTTTACAAGTATAAGAGAAAAACCGGCTACCACAAAAAAAATGGTCACAGACAGCTCTATACGCAGATCAAGATTGACAAGATCAACGCGTAATGACTGAGATAACCATTTATAAAAGCAAGGCGGGAGAATACCGAAAATTTTCGTGCGATGGCCACGCGGCATATGCGGACTATGGTCAGGATATTGTCTGTGCAGCCATTTCGGTTTTGGTGATAAACACAGTGAATGCGCTTGATGAGATCACAAAGGAACCGATTCGGGTGGAGACGGATGAAGAAGCCGGCAGAATCAGCTGCTCTTTTTTGAGACAGCCTCTGCTTGAAACTTCCGTCGTGTTAATGGATTCTCTGGCGCTCGGACTGAGCCGTATCGAAACTCAGTACGGGAAAAAACATTGTAAATTGACATTTAAGGAGGTGTAATACCATGTTAAATATGAACCTTCAGTTTTTTGCTCATAAGAAGGGTGTCGGCTCCACCAAGAACGGCCGCGATTCCGAGTCCAAGAGATTAGGCGCGAAGAGAGCTGACGGTCAGTTTGTTAAGGCGGGCAACATCTTATACAGACAGCGCGGAACCAAGATTCATCCCGGCGTAAACGTAGGGAAAGGCGGAGACGATACGCTGTTTGCTCTGGTGGACGGTGTTCTTCGCTTCGAGAGAAAGGGAAGAGATAAGAAGCAGGCTTCCGTTTATCCGGTAGAGAAGTAAGAAGCTAAAAAGACAGCTCCGAACATACTGATGTTTGGAGCTTTTCTTTTATGTGCAGCCCAATGCAGAGGATATATGACGCTAAAGCGGCGCATGGGGCGCGCAGCGAGTAGGGGAAGAAAAATCTTTCCTGCTTGATTGATTACGGAGAAAAATTATGTTTACAGATCGTGCGAAAATAATTGTAAAAAGCGGCAAGGGTGGCGACGGTCACGTTTCCTTTCGTCGTGAAAAATATGTACCCAACGGCGGTCCAGACGGCGGCGACGGCGGAAACGGCGGCAGCGTCTACTTTGAGGTGGACGAGGGTCTGAACACGTTGACAGACTTTCGTCATGTCCGCAAATACTGTGCGAAAAACGGCGAGGAGGGCGGCAAGAAGAACTGCGCCGGCAAAAACGGCGAGGATATCGTCATCAAAGTACCCGAGGGCACGGTAATTCGCGAGGCCGAGAGCGGCAAAGTCATCACGGATATGTCCGGCGACAACAGGCGCTTCCTTCTGCTGAAAGGAGGGCGCGGCGGCAGCGGCAACCAGCACTATGCCACCAGCACCATGCAGGCTCCGAAATATGCCCAACCCGGCCAGCCGGCCAGAGAACTGGAGCTGCTTCTTGAGCTTAAGGTGATTGCCGACGTGGGGCTGGTGGGCTTTCCCAATGTGGGTAAATCTACTTTTCTGTCAAAGGTGACGAACGCAAGACCCAAAATCGCCAACTATCACTTTACCACCTTAAATCCCAACCTTGGTGTGGTGGATTTGGAGGACGCCAAGGGATTTGTGATCGCAGATATTCCCGGTCTGATCGAGGGCGCGTCGGAGGGCGTAGGGCTTGGGCATGAGTTCCTGCGCCATATCGAGCGCACACGGTTGATCGTGCATATCGTGGACGCGGCCTCCACGGAGGGGCGCGATCCCATAGCCGATATTTACGCCATCAACAAGGAGCTTGCAACCTATGACAAGGCACTTTCCGAAAGACCCCAAATCATTGCAGCAAACAAGATTGATATGATTTATGAGAAGGACAGCGATCCCGTGGAGAAAATTCGAGCGGAATTTGAGCCCCAGGGCATTCCGGTCTACGCTATTTCCGCCATCAGCGGCAACGGCGTCAGAGAGCTTCTCTACGCGATTAACAACCGTTTGGGAGAGATGGAGGAGCAAAAACCACTGACCTTTGAGCAGGAGTTTTTCCCCGAGTTTCATTTCGAAATCGAAAACGATCCCTTTACCGTGGTGTATGACGAGGAAGCGGACGAGTATGTGGTGGAAGGGCCGCGCATTGAGAAGATGCTTTCCTACACCAATCTGGAGTCCGAGAAAGGCTTTAAATTCTTCCAGGATTTCATGCGCAAGCAGGGGATATTAGAACAGTTGGAAGCGCTTGGTATCGAGGAGGGCAGCACGGTAAGGATGTACGGACTTTCCTTTGATTATTATAAGTGATCAGGCGTAACGCTTGACCCGAGAAGGAGACATTAACCTATGGAATTGACAAGCAAACAGAGAGCACATTTAAAGAGTCTGGCAAACGGCATAGACCCCATTTTTCAGGTGGGAAAATCCAGTCTGACACCGGAATTTACAGAGTCCATCGCGGACGCTTTTAACACAAGGGAGCTTCTAAAGATCGCCGTCTTAAAAAACTGCGCGGACGATCCGCGAATGATCGCCGATATGGTGGCGGAGAGAACCCATTCCACAGTGGTACAGGTAATCGGCAAAAAGATCATCCTCTACAAACCGGATAAGAAGAATCCAAAGATTGTGCTGCCCAGGTGAAATGTCCCGCAGAAATAGCCGAACGGAGCAGCAAATAACTGATATAGTCAAAACAGCAGAGTAAAAGCGCAGAAGGGAAACCGCATGAGACGAATCGGTATTATGGGAGGCACCTTCAATCCCATTCACAACGGGCATCTGGCGATTGCAGAAAAAGCGAGAGAGCAGTTTACGCTGAAAAAAGTGCTGTTTATGCCAAGCGGCGTCCCCTACATGAAAGAGCAGCGGGAGGTTCTGCCGATACAGGCGCGCTGTGAGATGGCTGCCCTCGCCATCAAAGACATGCCCGGTTTCGAATTATCAAGGATGGAGACGGTGGACGCTGCGCAGGGGAAAAACACCTACACCTGCGATACCCTGCAGAAATTGCGGGCCAAAGACCCGGAAGCGGCGTATTATTTCATTCTGGGGGCGGACAGCCTGTATGCCATGGAGAAATGGAAGAACCCGGCGTACATTTTTCAGAACTGTACGATTTTAGCGGCAGTACGGAGGATATCTCCTATGTCCCCGCAGGCTATGCGCGTGGACACGAAAACAGAGAAATACCTTCATGCCTTATATGGACGACACGAAACGGATTGCGCAGCAATGACAGGGACGGACAGCAATGGGCTGGCAGTACAGGCGCAGTATCTGCAGGAAAAATACCATGCGTCCGTAGAAATTCTGGAATTTGCCGGTATGGACATATCCTCCACACAGATTCGGGAAATGGCGCGAAAAGGAGAGTCCCTGCGGGGGCTTTTGCCGGAAGCGGTGGAGGCGTATATCCGGCAGAAGCGTCTCTATGAAAAGAATTCGTAAAAAGAAAGGAAAACTTTCTATGAGTCAAAGTCATCTTCAGACAGAACTGGAAAAACTTCGCAAGGCGATGGAGAAGGAACTCTCCACCGGCCGATATACCCACACCTTAGGGGTAGCCTACACAGCCGCCGCTCTGGCGATGGCTCACGCTGAGGATATGGAAAAGGCCATGATCGCCGGTATGCTGCACGACTGCGCTAAGTCCATGCACGGTTCGGAGCTGGTAGCCATCTGCGAAAAGGCGCATCTTAACGTAACTGCGGTGGAGCGAAGCAATCCAACCGCGCTTTTGCACGCCAAGGCAGGCGCTTATCTGGCGGAGCGTAAATATGGCATAACGGATATGGATATACTAAACGCAATCCGTTATCACACGACGGGTCGGCCTGATATGAGCAGGTTGGAGAAAATTGTCTATATTGCAGACTATATTGAACCCGGGCGGAAACAGAATCAGGATCTAAGTCTCATCCGAAGACTCGCCTATCAGGATCTGGACAGCGCCATGGAAAAAATACTGGCAGATACGCTCACCTATCTGCGAACGACAGATGGGCAGGTGGATGATATGACAAACAGAACATATCAGTATTATAAAAGATAGCGGCACATCGTTTATAACAAATTATGACGCTTAACAATATGATTCAGAGAAAGGCAGGTACTTGTTATGAACATGAAAGAAACAGCACTTTTGGCGGTGAACGCGCTGGAGGATAAAAAAGCGGAGGATATCCGTATCATTGACATCAGTGAAATTTCTACCGTTGCGGACTATTTTATCATTGCGGACGGCAGCAATAAGAGCCAGATACAGGCTATGGCCGACAATGTGTCTGAAGTGCTCGGCAGAGCCGGTGTAAACTTAAGACAGATGGAAGGTTACCAGAATGCCAACTGGATTCTGATGGACTTTCAGGATGTGATCATCCATATTTTTGATCGGGAGAACCGTCTCTTTTATGATCTGGAGCGGATCTGGCGGGACGGTGTGCTGACGGATAAGGCGGCGCTTGAAAACAAATAAACTTATGCGCTTTTCTACAGCACGAACAGAACAGAACCGGGGTATGTGATACCGCCGGTTCTGTTTTGCCTGTTGCTGTTTTCTCTTGCCTGTTTCTACTCTGTCCGTACCTATGCCTTGTTTGACTCTGCCATATTGCCGTTCGTGTACATATAAAATGTGATGATATACAATCCGGCGATACCCACCAGGGCGTAAATGATTCTGGAAAACCATGACATGTTACCGAAAATAAATGCCACAAGGTCAAAGCTGAAAAGTCCGATCAATCCCCAGTTGATAGCGCCAATGATGGCAATTGTCAGGGCAAGGCAGTCTAAAGCTCTGTTTCTCATTTTCCTTCCCCCTTCATAAGACATCAACCCCTGAAAAATAAATGAGAGACTGATTGTTCGTCGCAACCACAAAAGCTGTGCGGCTACGATCACTATGTAGTATGTCTGAATCGGGAAGTGCTATGCTGGAAATAACTTCTCGGGAAAAGTGATTATTTTTATTATTTTTTTACAACAGGAATCCAGACCTCATATTTTGCATTCTGCGGATCCGGATTCAGATAAACCTCCACGTCCGGGGCATCGCCGTACTCATATCCGGATGTGGGCAGCCACTCCGTCACAATACGCCGTTCCAGCTCCTGAATGGACTGGTTTGTGCCTTCTCCCGGAAAGACAGCCCATGTAGCAGCCGGGACGGTATATTCCTCAAAATCTGCTTTTTCTTTTGAAGTAGGAACCGCTATATAATATCGCCACGACTCCTTGTCATTGCAGACGCTGACGCCCAGCACACCCATAGGCGGCATATCCATCATGCCGGCCAGTCTCTGCAATGTTCCGTTCATAGATATTTCCTGCCATTTCGATGGAATCACCGTAAAGTTATCCTCAATATCCTTCTGCAATGGCACTGACACCCCGACAACGCGGAATGCTTCCTTCGTCTCGATCCGATAGTTCATTTCCTCCACTCCTTTGACTGTTATTTTAAACGAGACAGGCGGAAAGGACTTTACGGAAACGCCCTCATTCCTTACCGCGGACGGGGCAATGCCGTGGATAGATTGAAAAGCTCTGTTAAACGCAGTAGGAGAGTTGTAGCCGTATTTGCCCGCCACATCGATAATTTTCATATCCTTCCCCTGCAAATCAACTGCCGCAAGCGACATTTTTCTTCTTCGGATATATTCAGACAGCGGAACACCGGCCATATAAGCAAACATTCTCTGAAAGTGATACGAGGAACAACAGGCGATTTTGCCAAGCTGTTCGTAGTCAATTTCATCCGTCAAATGCTCCTCCATATAGTTTATAGCCTCATTCAATTTTTCTATCCATTCCATATCGCAAATCCTCCTGCCAAATTCAGTATATAAAATTCCGGTTTCCGTTTCCTCTCAATTCCTGCACAAAAAAGAGAGCATACTTCTGTTAAAAAATGCTCTGAACGATCCCGATCTTCACTCAAAAAGGTGATCTGTTTTTCGCTCAGAGCATTCTGTATTATTCAAAATTTGCAACAGCCTGATGCTTTTATTGTTTCAAAGCAAATGCTACATGCGGCACCTAAGGAGTCCACAATTTATTTACGTTCCTGCTCAATGTTTATAAAGACGGAACACACCAAAAACTTTCCCAAGAATCTGGCAGTCATCTACAATAATCGGCTCCATAGAGTCATTTTCGGGCTGCAGACGAATATGTCCGTCCTCCTTATAAAAGGTCTTCACCGTAGCCGAGTCGTCGATCAGCGCCACCACCGTATCGCCGTTTGACGCTGTCTGACAGCAGTTTACAAAAATCTGGTCGCCGCTGTAAATCCCTACATTAACCATGGAATCACCTTTTACTTTAAGTACAAAGGATTCTCCGCCCGGCACCATGTCCGCCGGAACCGGGAAATAACTGGCAATATTCTGCTCTGCGAGAATCGGCAGCCCCGCCGCGACCTGTCCGATCACAGGCAGGGAAACCATCTCCGTGCGCACCATCTGGAAAGTGTCATCACAAATCTCAATCGCGCGGGGTTTCGTGGGATCTCTTCTAATATAACCATTTTTCTCTAATGTCTCCAAATGGGAATGTACGGAGGAAGTAGATTTCAGATTGACCGCCTCACAGATCTCCCTGACGGCAGGCGGATATCCTCTTTTTAAAATTTCATCCTTAATATAATCAAGAATCTGCTGCTGTTTTACAGTGATTTTTCCCTGTGCCATACTTAAAATCCTTATCCTTTCTTCGGGCTATTCAAGCCGATACATATTTCTGCGGGCAACGAGCAAAAGTCGTGTTTACTTTACATATACCAATCATAACATAGAAAAAAGAAAAAAGCAAACATATATTCAGAAAATTTGTTCGATTTTTTATGAAAAGAGTATTGACAAGCGAAAACACGTTCGATATAATTCGTATATAAAGAACGTTCGTTCGCAACATCTGTTCTGTTTTATGACGACATATACAAATAAAATAATTAATTTTATCCATATATTATATCGTATTTTGGAAGGAAAAAGGAAAGGAGTGTTATTTATGAACAGAGTCATGACACCGTATCAAAGAAGTCCGCAGGACATCAGAAGCGAGAGAAGAATCCGCAATAACCGTATACGCAGAAAACGTGAGATGAGAAAGCATTTCCTTCTGTTTGTGATGACTTTCTGCCTGATTGTCATCACATCCATCGCCGTCAGCTCATTCCGTTCCAGTGCGAAGAACGACTCTTCACAGGAAGCCGCTAAATACTATAAGAGTATTGTCGTGTCAAACAGCGACACCCTCTGGTCTATCGCAGAAGATTATATGGACGATTCGCATTATGACTCGATTTATGAATATATCCGCGAGGTAATGCAGATCAACAGCCTGAAAAGCGATGCCATCTATGCGGATGCGCACCTGATTGTGCCGTACTATGATGTGACAAATAAATAGCTGCTAATTTAAGCAGCGTTGATTATACTATTGTCATGGAATCCCGACCTCAACCGGGAATTTTATAAGTGGGTGATGCTACAGCCCGTAAATGAGCGAGTTGACAGTAAAAAGGAGCTGCTATATACTATGAAACGTGAACTTGGAATTGCCCGTTGCGGGCTGGCATGTTGTCTGTGTTCTGAAAACGATACCTGTGTTTGCTCTGCTATCATGGATTCATCGTTACAATTCACAGCCAACGTCAATTAGTTAGGAACGTTGAAAATTTGACGGGAATTGCAGCCACTAATATCCGTGCAGAGAGACTGTGATGGACGGAGGAAAGAGAGAGGATGAATCACTATGATTATGGCTTTTGACTATAAAAAAGAATACAGAGAATTTTATCTCCCGAAAAACAAACCGGCTCTTGTCACCGTGCCTCCCACGAACTTTGTTGCCGTGCGCGGAAAAGGCAATCCCAACGAGGAGGGCGGCGACTACAAACAGTCCATTAACCTGCTTTACGGAATCGCTTATACCATTAAAATGAGCAAAAAGGGCGATCACCGAATAGAAGGGTATTTTGATTTTGTCGTGCCGCCGCTGGAGGGACTGTGGCGGCAGGAAGGAATTCTCGGCATCGATTATGCCAGAAAAGAGGATTTTGAGTGGATTTCCATGATCCGCCTGCCGGAATTTGTGACAAAGGAGGTATTTGTATGGGCGTCAGCAGAAGCTTCTGCGAAGAAAGACACTGACTTCTCCAAGGCGGAATTTCTGACCTATGACGAGGGATTGTGCGTACAGTGTATGCACATCGGTTCCTATGACGATGAACCAGCCACCATAGAGGCCATGGATGCTTTTGCATACGAACAGGGATTCGTCCCGGATATGGACGGTGCACGCCGCCACCATGAGATTTACCTGAGCGATGTGCGCAAATGCAAACCGGAAAATCTGAAAACGGTGATCCGGCATCCAGTCAGAAAGGCATAATAACAGCGCTGTTTCAAATTGGTATCGAATGAAAATATGTCAGCCTTTATGGACCATAATTTTTACTGAGACATTTATCGGCAAAATATAATCTGAATTTCTATATGGAAATGTGAATATATTTTGCCGATAATGGTATCATTTTTCAAGAAAGGTTTACATGGATACCTTTGGACTGGAATACATCGATTAATGCGGGGATAGCAGCTATTGGTGTAAATAGGGCATGTTTCCAACTATGAAACAAATACACATTTATTTCATAGTTGGGCAGGGGTGTCTGCATTTTTACCTAAACAGAACGGTCTCCAAATACGGGCATATTTGCCTGCCCTTTCAACACCTGCATAATCTTATCATAGTTTTCCGGCCGATGGGGAAATGTACAGTTCGTACAGTCTTTTATCTTTTTTCCATTCTTTTCGATATAGCTGGGATTCCCCGGGCAGTTTTCCCGCAGATACATCGGACAGTAACAAAACAGGCAGTTAAAGTCTGTCAGGCCCTTATGACAGGGAAAATATTGACACGCTCTGTTCTCAAAAAAACGGTATGAGTTTTCCATATTATTTTTCTATGATCCTTTCCTTATATCGTCTTGCTTTTTCCACAAAAGACTCTGCAAAAACGGGATTCGACGGGTAATACAAATGCGGGAATCCCATCCAGTGGGTTTCATCTATGATCACACAGCAATAGGATTTCCCTGTCACCGGTCTCTGCGCAATGGCGTCCGCGCCATTGTCTGTACTGTCAAAGTAATGAAATTCGTGTCCGCGGATGGATATATTTTCCGGCAAAAAGCAGTTTTTCTTTTCTTGCAGTTCTATATAGCCAAAACGCACGGATTTTCCCGTGTTATAACAGTCAGCATGGATCACGCCCGCCATAGGGTAACGGTTCCCCTCCCGGTCAGTCATTGTTCTGTGCAGATACAGAAACCCGCCGCATTCCGCCACAATAGGCATTCCGATTTCCGATGCTTTCCGTACCGCTTCACGCATTTTTTTATTTTCACTCAGCTTTTTTGCATACAGCTCCGGGTAACCGCCGCCAAGCAGAACCGCATGACTGCCAGTCGGCAGTTCCTCATCCCTTAACGGAGAAAAATATCTGATATTCGCGCCGTTTTCTTTCATCAACGCTATATTGTCTTCATAATAAAAAGAAAAAGCTTCGTCTCTGGCTACGGCGATTGTGACTAAGCCGGCGGGCGTGGACATATGGCTGCTGTCTATCACCACCGGTTTGTTACATATTGTAGCTGTTCTCCGCGCTTTTGCCTGCGCTTCCGTTTTCTCTGCCGTTTGAAGTTCCTGCGCACTTTCGGCTATTTTTACTATTGTATCAACAGAGACGGTCTTTTGCAATTCTTCCGAGACGTCCTGCAGTCTTTCACGGATATTGCCCAATTCATCCGGCATGAAAAGCCCTAGGTGTCTGCTTTCGATCCGGTATATTTCCTTTTCCGGCAAAAATCCTGCCACCGTAACCGGCAGTTCTGCCTCAATCAGCGGCTTGATGGTCTCAAAGTATCCCTTGGAAATTCGGTTTAATATCACGCCCCGGATCAAATGCTCTGTATCATATTGAAGGAAGCCTGTCAGCAAAGGGATGATGGAGCGCCCCATACCTTTTGCATCCACAACGAACACAACCGGCGTTTTCGTCACGCACGCCAGATGGTACGAGGAACCTTCCCTGCGCACGCCGCCCAATCCGTCATAAATTCCCATAACGCCTTCTAAAACGGCAAAGTCATTTTCCATCCGATCGCACAGAAACAGCCTTTTTGTCTGTTCCTCATCTGTAAAGAAGGTGTCCAGATTTTTGGAGGGGACGCCGATTACCTGTTTGTGAAACATTGGGTCTATATAATCGGGACCACATTTATAGGCCGCAGTCTGCCATCCCCTATTTTTTAGTGCCTGTAAAAGCGCACAGGCAACCAATGTTTTTCCGCTGCCGCTCTTCGGCGCGGCAATCATTACTCTGCTGATATTCATTTTGCCTCCGTAGGGCAAGCGATGCCCCTCAAATTCAAAACAATGTTGAAAAATTTTCTTTCTACCTTCCTCCATTTCAAAGCATAATAAATTCTAACGAAGTTTGCTCATCAGAGAATTTATTCAGCCTTGTCTCCGTCAAAAGTAAACGCACAGATCCACACCGGATTCTCCGCCTGCATCAATTGGTAACCTCCGGCTTTCCGAACCCGGCTTACCTGTAGCTGTACCGTTTCTTCTTCCTTCATTTGATACAGAGTCAGTATTTCCTTAATTTCACATAGGGTCTCCATGCTGACTGCGGTAATGACAATGCGCAAATTCTTGTTTTTCTCCCAGAGAGCCGCCATGATTTCCTTTAATCTGCCGCCGCTTCCGCCGATAAAAGCCTGTGTGGGCATTGGCAGCCCGGACAGTCCTTCCGGTGCCGCAGCTTTTACCAAATGGATGTTCTGCAGGCCGAATTTTTCCTTGTTTCTTTCTATCAATGAAACGGCCTCTTCCTTCTGTTCCACCGCATACACCTGTATCTCATCCGAAAGCCTCGCGATTTCCACCGCCACGGAACCGGTGCCGCCGCCGATATCGTAAACCACCGCCCGCTCCCGCAGGTGCAGCTTACAGATGCTGACTTCACGCACCTCCTCCTTGGTCATGGGAATTTTTACCGCTGCGCTACATCCCCCGGAGGCTGTTCCCCTGACAAACAGCTCGTCAGTCATACCATGCGTCAATTTTCTTTCCTCCGCATACGGGTTTTTTACGAGGCAGGTGTACAATCCTTGCTCTTTGATCTCCACACACTCTGACGGTGAAAGACGCATGATCCGCTGTTCGGCGTAGGAGAGCTGACAGCCTGTGATAATCTCACAAAAATCCAGACCAGCATCCAGCAGGATTTTGCCGATGCGGTTGATATCCTTTACGCCCGATGTCAGCAGAAAGGTCTTGGGATTTTGCCGGATGCGGTT
>VSNH01000104.1 GCA_009774215.1 Lachnospiraceae bacterium | reverse complement strand
CTGTGCCCGAGAATATGATCTCTGTGTATTCGTTGGAGGAGCAGGACGCGGTGCGGCAGGCGATCGCCCAGTTCCAGACGGAAAATCCGGACACCATCGTCAGATATGAAGTGGGCGTGAGCGGCACGGACGCCAAGGCGGCGGAGGATGCGATCAAGAAGCTAAATACGGAGCTGATGGCGGGCAAGGGACCTGACGTGATCATTATGGACGGACTTCCCGTGAAATCCTATGAGGAGAAGGGGATTCTGAAAGATTTAAAGCCTCACGTTGACAGTCTGTCCGGGGATGCGGTTCTCCTTCCCAATATTGTGGAGGCGTTCAATCATGGGGGGAGCGTGTACATGATGCCGGTTTATTTCCAGATTCCCATGGTGATCGGAAGGCAGGACGATATTGCGGGCATTACGGATCTTGCGTCTCTGGTGGACACCGTGGAAAAAATCAAAGCCGAGAAGCCTGAGGCGGAAATCTGCCGTTTCTTTTTCGAGGAGGCGACAGTGCGGTGGCTTCTTCCCGTGGCGGCTACGGCGTTTATTGAAGAATCGGGCGGTATCGACGGTGAAGCGCTTTCGGAGTACTTGTCTGCGATGAAACAGATTTCGGAGACGTCTTTGGAGGGAATAACGGATTTTGTTGAGGAGTCTTACGGATGGCAGAAGGATTATTATAAAGAAGAGAAATATGCGTATGAGCATTTCAACAGAGTGGGATTGGAGTATAGCGACTTTATGATGGATGGTATGGAGCTCAACTTCGGGATGCTGAAGAGCGTCTACGACTATCAGAGCGGATTATCTTTAAAATACTGCGAGGGATTTGAGGATGTGGACATGAAGTTCTTTGACGGGATGAGTGAGGGCGCTTTCGAGCCGTCGGTTCTGGTTGGGCTTTCCGCATCATCCACCCATCAGGAGGAGGCAGAGCGGTTCTTCGATATCATTATGGGAACCCAGGTGCAGAGCCTTCTCTACGACGGCTTCATGGTGAACCAGACGGCGCTTCAGGAGCAGCTCAGCAATCAGTGGAAGATTTTCAAAAACGGCGGCACGGATACAGCGTACGGCGAGCCGAGCAGTTCCGTGGGCGGCAGTTACCAGGATGGCAGGGAGTTTCAAATGGATGTCTATATGCCGACACAGGAGGAGTTCCAGAAGCTCTATACGCTCTGCAGTCAGGTGAAGACACCCTATGTGGCGGACACCGTGATCGAGAACGCGGTGATCGAGATCGGCGCGCAGTATCTGCAGGGGCAGATGTCGTTAGATGAGACGGTGCAGAAGATTAAGGCGCGGGTGGAGTTGTATATGGCAGAATAACAGCGTGAAACGTACTTCTAACCACGCGCAGCAAAGGCGGCTTCGCGGAGAAGTACGAAGTTTCACGCGGGAGAATGCCCGGAGTGCGGGCATTCTCCGCATCGTAGTGGAGCAGTGCAACTTACTCTCGTGTCCGACTCCGTAAGGACAGCTTCAAGAGTAATTTGCGAAGTCTGCCATAATAAGAAAATGTACAGATACAACATAACTGAGATAGAATGAAGAAATATGGAGGCAATTCAGATGCGGGTGAACGGGATGAGACAACGGAATGGCAGGAAACGGAATGGCAGGAAACGGGTGGCGGCTTTGTGGCTGGCGGGGGTGATGGTGGTGTCTCTCGCAGGGTGTGGCGGCAAAGGCGGGGACGGGTCGGACGGAACCGGCAGCGCGGCTTCCGGGAACGGGGAGGCATCCGGCGGCGTGGCCATGGGGCGTTATGTGGAGACCATGACGGATGTGGATACCGGGGAGCTTTTGGATCTGAAAGAGCTCGCGGACGGGCGGCTTATCCTTCTGGAAAACGGCTCGGAAGGGCGATGGGTTTCCGAAGATGGCGGCGCTTCATGGAAGGCGGATGCCCTGCCGGGCTGGAATGATCTGGCGATGGGTTATTATGTATATGATATGAAAGCGGCTCCCGACGGAAGTGTGGCAATTCTCTGTAAGAGCTTTCGCGGGCTGGCCGGGGCGGCACAAGAGGATGCCGGGGGATCCGGGGACGGAGAAGAAGCGGAAGAAGAGAACGGAGAAGAGGCGAAAACGGAAGAGAAATCCGGGGACGGCGAAGAGCCGGAAACGGACGACGAAGAGCCGGTATCAGATGAAAAGATGGCGGACAGTGAAGAGCCGAAAGCGGAGGACAAAACTGCGGATGACGCGGACGAAAAGTCGGTGGAGGATGAACCGGGGGGAGGCATAAATAAGATTTGTCTGATTCCGGCGCAAGGCGAGACGCAGTGGTTTGATGTGCCTGCAGGTGCAGGTGAGTTTGATATAGCCGCCAGCCTCTGCTTTTCGGAGGATGGCAGCAGGCTCTTTGTGGCGTCGATGGAACCAAAAATTTATGAGATCGACCGGGAAACGGGGACGGCGAAACTGTTTCTGGCGGCGGATATCGTACCGGACATGTTCTGTGTCTGGGATAACTATATGGCGGTCAAGAGCGAGAGTGACGGCGTTGTCCTGTATGCGCTGGACACGGCGGAGCGTATTGAGGACGATGTGATCATGGACTTTGTGATGGAAAACTGTGTGGTTAACAAGCAGGTTGTGGAATCCGCCTACAGTATTTTTCCGGCGGAGGAGGCGGGCCTTTATCTGGTCTGCAGCAAGGGGGTATACCGCCATGTGATCGGCGGCGCGGTCGTGGAGCAGGTGATCAACGGCGGCCTGTCCAGCTTCAGTGACCCCACGAAGCATGTGGCGAAAATGATCCGCATGGCGGAGGAAGGGTTTATGGTGGCTTTTTCCGAGGGGAAAATATCATCCTTCACCTATGATGCCAATATCAGCACCGTGCCCTCGCAGACGCTCACGGCTTACAGCCTGACCGAAAACGATATTCTGCGGCAGGCAATCATCCGCTATCAGGGATCGCACCCCGATGTCTATGTGGAGTACAAGGTTGGCATGGACGAGGAAGGCAGCGTCACCAGAGAGGACGCGGTGAAAAAACTGAACACGGAGATTATGGCGGGTAAAGGTCCTGATTTCCTTCTTATGGACGGGCTTCCGGTAAACTCTTACGTGGAGAAGGGCGTGCTTGCAGACTTGACGCCCTATCTGGCGGAGATAGAGAAGGAGGAAAAAATCCTTTCCAATATCAAGGAAAGCTTTACGGCGGACGGAAAAATCTGTATGCTTCCGGCGGCGATCACCGTATCCATGTATATGACCGACAAAGAAAATATGACAGACGTGTCAGACCTTTCTTCTCTGGCGGATATGATTGAGAAGCTTAGAAATGAGCATTCGGGGGAGGGTATCATGGAGACTTACAGTGAGGAAATGATATTGAATGCCCTGATGCCCGTGTCCGCGCCGCTTTGGATTGAGGATGGAGGGAAGCTCAATGTGGAGGAGCTGTCCGATTATCTGGAACAGACGAAGCGGATCTATGACGCCTGTATGGAAGGGCTGCCTGAGACGGTTTTGCAGCGGTATCTGGAGAGAGCGCGGAACTGGATCACCAGCAGCGATGAGGTCAGCGCCTACAACGACTTGCAGGGGGGCGGCGTACAGATTGTTGCCGGCAATGAGAAGGTGGCTCTGGGGGAACTGAAAAACGCTTATAATTATGCCTTTATGAAGTCTGTCGGTAAGGCCAAGAATGGAGAAAACGGCGTGAATTGCCAGATGGCGCTGACACCGGGGAATGTGAAGGATTCCTTCCGCCCCTATGCCCTGATGGGAATCAGCGCCGCATCCGAAAAAAGCGAGCTGGCGGGCGGCCTGTTGCGGGAAGTGCTCTCCAAAGATATGCAGAGCTTGATTTATCCGGTCGGCTTTCCCGTCAACGAGACGGGCTTGCAGTCTTATCTTGAGACGCTGGGCGGGCAGCTTCCCGACTGGGCGGAGGCGGGAGAGCCTTATGGCGGGTATGGCCTTTCAAATGGCGACGGTACGGTGATTAGCATGAGTATTTATGCGCCCACAGAGCAGGAGACGAAGGAGCTGTACGAACTGCTCACCTCTGTCCGTACGCCCTATATGGCCGATGCGGTCGTGGAGGATGCGGTGCGGGAAGTCGGGAAATGGTATCTGGAAGGCAAGTGCAGTCTGGAGGCGGCGGTGGAATTTCTGCAGGAGAAGATTGCGATTTATATGTCCGAATAACAATGTGAGAAGAAGTTCGAAAGACGTTTCGCCATGGGACGAAACGCCAAGAACTTCTATGGAAGCGCTGATTAAATCAGCACTTCCTTAGAGCCTCCGGCGGATGCACACGGATTTGCAAAGGAATGTGCCGCTTCGCGGCGCAAATCCGGTGCGGGAAACGCTTTAATCAGCGTTTCCCTAGGAGTTGCATTGCAACTCCGTCTCACATGGGAGAATGCCAAAAGGCGGCATTCTCCGCATAGAAATGCGAAAAGAACTTCTAATCGCTCACAGCAAGGGTTGTTTCGCACAGAAGTTCTTCGAGTCGCGTAAAATGTTGGATAAGGTAAAATACTGTGCTATATTAGGAGAGTTTTTGGACAAGATGATAGAAACGCGGAGAATGCACAATAGTTTACATAACTTAAGAATCCGAAATAAGCAGGCGTGGGGGAACGGGAAAAAGTATAGGCGCAGGAGGCGTGCTTTCCTGTTATTTCTTCTGCCGAGTCTGGCGGGGGTGACCCTTTTTGTGCTCCTGCCCTTTCTGGATGTGGTGAAGCGGTCTTTTCAGACGGCGGTCACGGGCGAGTTTACGGGCGTAAAAAATTATGGCGTTATTTTCCGGAATCAGGCGTTTGTGCTGGCGGTAAAAAACACCGCGCGGTTTACGGTGGTCTGTATTCCGCTTCTGGTGCTTGCGGGGCTCCTGGTGGCGCTTACTTTGAGCAATTTTCATAACGCGTCGCTGATCAAGTCGGTGTATCTGTTTCCGCTTGCCATGCCGACTGCCACCATCGTTCTCGTATGGAAAATGGTCTTTTACAGGCAGGGTTTTTTAAATCTCTTTCTCACGAAAATCGGAGAACTTACAGGACTTTGGGGGAGTGTGACCACGGATTATCTGGGAACGGGCGCCTCCTTCTGGGTTCTGGTGGCGAGTTATCTGTGGAAGAATACCGGGTATACGGTGGTTCTCTGGCTTGCGGGTATTCTGGCAATTCCAAGTGAGTTTATCGAGGCGGCAAGAGTGGATGGGGCAGGGCGGTGGAAGTGCATCCGCTATATTATTCTTCCGAATTTGAAGGGTAGTTTTTATACGATTGTCATTCTTTCTTTTTTAAATTCCTTTAAGATATACAGGGAGGCTTATCTGGTGGCGGGGTCTTATCCGCAGGAGGACATTTATCTGCTCCAGCATCTGTTCAACAACTGGTTCGTCAATTTGGAGTTTGACAAGATGGCGGCAGCCGCGGTGTGCGTTGGGGCGGTGTTGTTTGTGGCGATTATGGCTTTGCAGCGGATCTGGGACAAGGCGGAGTGAGGTAGATGAGGATGCCAAAGATTCAGAAAAGGATATATAATGTCATAAAGAAATATATTGCGGTTGGGGCGTTGCTTGTGCCGGCTGTTCTGATCTGTCTTCCCGTGTTTCTGATACTGACGGGGTCGGTGATGGACAGTCTGGAAATGAAACAGTATCTGCTTCCCGTGTTCGGTGAGGGGGAGGGGCATATCCGATGGAAACTGATACCGGATTATCCCACCTTCGAGAACTACGGCAGGCTTCTGTTTATGACGCCCTCGTTTTTTGTACTGTTCTGGAATTCCGTGAAGATGGTGCTCTGTATTCTGGCGGGACAGCTTCTGGTGGGGGTTCCCGCGGCGTGGGCGTTTGCCGCCTATTCCGTGCGTGGGAGCAGGGCTTTGTTTGCCATCTACGTGGTGCTGATGCTTCTGCCTTTTCAGGTGACGATGCTTTCCAGTTATCTGGTGCTTGACCGGCTGGCGCTGATGAATACCCATGCCGCCATCATTCTGCCGGCGGTGTTTTCCACCCTGCCTATCTTTTTGACCTACGGCGGTTTCCGGGCGATTCCCCCGCAGTTGTTCGAGGCGGCACGGATTGATGGGGCGAGCGAAGTGAGAATTTTTCTGACAATGGGTCTCCCTTTGGGGAAAAGCGGTCTATTGTCTGCCATGGTATTAGGTTTTTTGGAATACTGGAACCTGATGGAACAGCCGCTGGCGTTTCTTGAGGATAAGGCGCTGTGGCCGCTGTCATTGTATCTGCCGGAGATTTCGTGGCTGCAGGCGGGCTTTGCGCTCTGCGCCTCGTTTGTCACATTGATTCCGGCGGCCTTTGTGTTTGTGCTGGGGCAGGATTATCTGGAGCAGGGGATTATATACTCTGGTCTAAAAGAGTAGAGCGAAAAGAATTTCTAAAACTCAGCAGCAGGGGCTGCTTCGCTAAGAAGTTCTATGTTTCGCTCAGGAGAATGCCTGAAAAGCGGCATTCTCCGCGCGTTTTAAAGATAGAAAGACGATGAGGAGGATGTACCATGGACAAGCGGAGGAAGAGGATTGTCGGGGGATTGGCGGCTTTTATGGTTTTTATGTGGCTGTGCACGCTGATTTCAAAAAGTATATATGCTTCAAAACTGCCTATGGTTTCGACGACCCGGACGGACTCCAAGTATATCGAGCACATCGTGGAGGCGGAGGGCATTGTGGAGGCAGGGGCGAAACTGCCTGTGACGATCTTAAGCGGTCTGCGTGTGGAGGAACTTGCGGTGCAGACAGGCGATAAAGTGGAAGAGGGGGATCTTCTGCTTGTCGTGGATCTGGAAGATATGAAACAGATTATGGACGAGCAGGAACTGGCGGCGCAGAAAGTGCAGCTTCAGATCGACGAGATTGTCCACAATAAGGAGCTTGCGCAGAATCAGAAGGCATTGGAGGAGGCAAGGGCGAGGGAGGATTACGACGCGCTTGCCAGATATCAGGACACGCTGGTGGGCAGAGCCGCCGAGGGCGTAGTGCAGGCGGAGGAGGCTCTTGAGGAGCTGCAGGCGGAGAATCGGGAGCATGAGAATGACTGGCAGAAGGAGGACGGCGGATCCAAGACCGAGGAGGAGATGGAGGCGGAGCGGAAGGCCAGAGAGCAGGAGGAGGAACGGCTGAAACAGGAGCTGCAGGCCGCGGCCTATGCGGAGGCGGACGCAAAGTGGAACAGGGACAACACCATAAAGGATGCGGGCCGCAAAGTGGAGGATGTTTTGCAGGAGGATAAGGCGGACGCGACGCTGGCGGTATACCGTTCGGAACTTTCGGCGGTGCAGGAAAAGATCGCCGCTTATCAGGCGATTTTGGAGCAGGAGGGGAGAGTTACCAGTCCCCTTGGCGGGATGGTGACGGATGTGTTTGTGCAGACCGGCGGCAGGGTGCCGGATACGGCTTCCTTTCTTCTCGCGGATGACGAGGTGCCATGTCAGTTCCGGGCGTCTCTCACCAAAGAACAGAAAAGTTATGTAAACTTAGGGGACGATGTGAAACTGCAGTTGGACGGGCGCAAAAAGATTGACGCCAAGGTGGATTATATTGAAGAAAACGAGAATATGCCGGGCACATATACGGCGCTTCTGCGGCTGCCGGAGGAGACGGGAATGCCCGGTCTTTCCGGGAGAATGACCTGTTCCAAGGCGGGAGATAAGTACCCTTGCTGCGTTTCCCTTCTGGCGCTGCACGCGGAGAAGGACAGGAACTTTGTGTATGTGGTGAATGAGCGGGAGGGCATTCTCGGCACGGAATATTACGTGGAGGAAATTATTGTCAGCGTGGCGGACAAGAATGATAAACTGGCGGCCATAGAGGGGGCGGTGACTGCAGAGAGCCTGATCATCGAAAACTCCACGAAGGAGATTAAGAAGGGGGATGTGGTGAGGCTGGCGGATGGGGCTTGAAAAAATCTGTGGGCTTGTTATAATAATAGAAAAAACAGGAAGAAAGGCGGTGCTGTCGTTATGGGAATGACAAATAAACAGTTTCAGGCTTTTGTTCGCTTAACGCTTGTGCAGATAGATAAGGCACTTGAAATTTCGCCTGACAACAAAGAACTCATAGAGCTGAGAAATATTTACCAGTCCATGTTAGAGGACGAATAATCACAGGGACAGACAAGGACGGACGATCAGATGATTCTGGTGGTTATTAAAATGATATTGAGCGGTATCGCGGCGCTCGCCGTTTTATATCTGCTGGCGATTATGCCGCGCATGATAAGAAGACCGGATACCTCGCTTTTTAAAAAGGTATATTTTGCTCACAGGGGCCTCCATGACAACGCGGGGGATGCGCCGGAAAATTCCATGGCGGCTTTCAAAAAGGCGGTGGAGGCAGGGCTGGGCATGGAACTGGACGTGCAGGTGACAAAGGACGGCGTGCCGGTTATCTTCCATGATTTCAAACTGGAGCGAATCTGCGGCGCAGAGGGAAAAATTGTGAACCATACATACGACGAGCTGCAGGCTTATACTCTCTGTCAGTCTCAGGAACGCATCCCTAAGCTGTCCGAGCTGCTTGAGATGGTGGATGGGCGTGTGCCTTTGATCGTGGAGATCAAGGCGGAGACGGCGGATGTTTCCTGCTGTGTGATCATAGACAAACTGCTGCATGCCTATCGTGGTGCGTACTGCATCGAATCCTTTAATCCCATGGTGCTCTGGTGGTTTCGCAGAAACCGCGGAAGCGTGGTGCGGGGACAGCTCTCCTCGAACTTCCGCAAAGAGGGCGTATACTGGAATATTCTCTATTTTGCGATGACCCATCTGCTGTTCAATTTTCTGACCAAGCCGGATTTTATTGCCTACAACCACAAGTTCAGCGAGGAGCCGGGAAGAAGGATATGCAGGCGTCTCTACCGGCATCCGGCGGCGGCATGGACGGTTCGCAGCGAGAAGGATCTGGAGGCGCTCAGGGGAAAGTATGATGTGTTTATTTTTGACAGCTTTCTTCCCGCCAAAGTCGGCAGGTTATGATCTTCCGGCTATTTTTAAGAATAGAGAGACGCTTTTACACGCTAATGTGACAAATATTTTGTAATATTTGTCTTTCTTTTTGTGAATTTTTCAAAAAACCAGTGTTAAAATTGCAAAAATATGGTAAAATAAATGCTAGCTGAGTGGCTTTAATTTTCAATGGAATGGAGGATAGCAAATAACATGGCGAAATGGGTATATTTATTTGAAGAAGGTAACGCGGACATGCGTAATCTTCTGGGTGGCAAAGGAGCCAATCTTGCAGAGATGACGAATCTGGGACTGCCGATTCCGCAGGGCTTCACCGTGACAACGGAGGCTTGTACAGACTATTACAATAACGGCAGACAGATTTCAGACGAGATCAGGGAGCAGATTTTTACCGCGCTTGCAGGACTTGAGGAGAAGCAGGGCAAGAAGTTCGGTGATACCGAAAATCCTCTTCTCGTGTCGGTTCGTTCCGGAGCAAGAGCGTCCATGCCCGGTATGATGGATACCATTCTGAATCTGGGTCTGACGGATGTGGCGGTGGAAGGCTTTGCACAGAAAACGGGAAATCCCCGTTTTGCGTATGATTCATACCGAAGGTTTATCCAGATGTTCTCCGATGTGGTTATGGAGATACCCAAATCTTATTTTGAGAGAATCTTAGACGAAATCAAAGAGTCCAAGGGCGTGAAGTACGATACGGATCTGACTGCCGAGGACATGAAAGAGATCATCGTCCGTTTCAAAAATATTTACAAAGAGAACAAAGGCGAGGAGTTCCCGCAGGATCCCAAGGTGCAGCTTATGGAGGCGGTGAAGGCGGTGTTTCGCTCATGGGATAACGAGAGAGCGATTGTATACAGACGTATGAACGATATTCCTGGCGACTGGGGCACGGCGGTGAACGTGCAGGCGATGGTATTCGGCAACATGGGCGATACATCGGGCACGGGCGTTGCCTTTACGAGAAATCCGTCCACCGGCGCTAAGGGCATTTACGGCGAGTACCTGATCAACGCGCAGGGTGAGGACGTGGTGGCAGGTATCCGGACACCCCAGCCCATCACCAGACTGGAGCAGGATCTTCCCGAGTGCTACAAGCAGTTTATGGAGATTGCGAACCGCCTCGAGGAGCATTATCGCGACATGCAGGATATGGAGTTTACCATCGAGGAAGGCAAGCTCTTCTTCTTACAGACAAGAAACGGCAAACGTACCGCGCCCGCGGCTTTGCAGATTGCCTGCGATCTGGTAGACGAAGGAAAGATTACGCCTGAGGAGGCGGTGCTTAGGATAGAAGCGAAGTCTCTGGATCAGCTCTTACATCCGACCTTTGATCCCGATGCTCTGAAAGCAGGACAGGTAGTGGGACAGGCGCTCCCGGCATCTCCCGGCGCGGCGGCAGGTAAGGTTTACTTTTCCGCAAACGAGGCGAAGGAAGCCCATGAGAGGGGTGAGAGAGTCGTGCTTGTGCGTTTGGAGACATCCCCGGAGGATATCGAAGGTATGCACGCGGCGGAAGGCATTCTCACCGTGCGCGGCGGCATGACCTCCCACGCGGCAGTTGTGGCGCGCGGCATGGGTACGGCGTGTGTATCCGGCTGCGGCGAGATCGCCATCAACGAGCAGGAGAAAGTATTTGAACTTGGCGGAGAGGTATTCCATGAGGGCGATTACATTTCGCTGGATGGCTCCACCGGTAAGATTTATAAAGGCGATATTAAGACCGTTGAGGCTTCCGTGAGCGGAAACTTCGGGCGGATTATGGAGTGGGCGGACAAGTACCGCAGACTGCAGGTACGCACCAACGCGGACACCCCTGCCGACGCGGCAAATGCCGTGAAGTACGGCGCGGAGGGGATCGGTCTTTGCAGAACGGAGCATATGTTCTTTGACCCGGACAGAATCCCGAAGATCCGTCAGATGATTCTGGCGAGAACGCAGGAACAGAGAGAGAAGGCGTTGAACGCGCTGATTCCGTTCCAGAAGGGCGACTTCAAGGCGCTGTATGAGGTGATGGAGGGCAGACCCGTTACCATCCGTTTCCTTGATCCCCCGTTACATGAGTTCGTGCCCACCGAGCAGGCGGACATCGATGACTTGGCGGTTGAGATGATGATGACGGCGGAGGAAGTGCAGGAGATCTGTGATTCCCTCCATGAGTTCAATCCCATGATGGGACACAGAGGATGCCGTCTGGCGGTTACCTATCCCGAGATTGCCAAGATGCAGACGAGGGCTGTGATGGAAGCGGCGATCGAAGTGAAGAATGAGAAGGGATACGATATCGTACCCGAGATTATGATTCCTCTGGTTGGCGAGAAGAGAGAGCTTAAGTTTGTCAAGGACGTAGTCGTGGAAGTGGCGGAAGCTGTGAAGAAAGAGAAAAATTCCGACATCCAGTACCACATCGGCACGATGATCGAGATCCCGAGAGCGGCGCTTCTGGCAAATGAGATTGCCGAGGAGGCGGAGTTCTTCTCCTTCGGTACGAATGACCTGACCCAGATGACCTTCGGCTTCTCCCGCGACGATGCAGGCAAGTTCTTAGGCGATTACTATAAAAACAAGATTTATGAGTCCGATCCGTTCGCAAGACTCGATCAGAGCGGTGTGGGACAGCTCGTACAGATGGCAGCTGAGAAGGGACGCGCAACCAGACCCAATATTAAGCTGGGTATCTGCGGCGAGCATGGCGGTGATCCGTCTTCCGTGGAGTTCTGCCATAAGGTGGGGCTGACTTATGTTTCCTGTTCACCTTTCAGAGTGCCTATAGCTCGCCTGGCGGCGGCGCAGGCGGCTATTTCCAATTGATGCCATAGGAATTTGGGTTGTCGTAGGGCATTGAAATTTATTCTATAACAGGGCAAAAATAATTATCTACGACATAGAAAAATAAGACCTTGCATCGAAAGATGCGGGTCTTATTTTTGTCTAACGACTATCCTTTCCCTCGCATAAATACAGGATTTGAGGAACACTCTGCACAGGAATCACCATGGAGTAGGGGCAGTTAGGGAGAAAACCTGACAGGATAAAAGAGATTGCCTTTTATATGCCCGATATAGAATAAATTTCAATGCCCTACGACATGGTGATATTTGTTTATGATGTTTTTGGGAAAATGATAATAGGTCTGGAATCCTTGTAAACAGGGACTTTGAGACGATTGCTATTTCCCAAAAATGAGAGGTAAATTCCCCAAAAACAATGTTATTTTATTTTTGGGAGGTGTTGACATAAGGATGACTCGCGGAGCGCGGCATCCGTTGTCGGGGAAAATGCAGGATGTTCCCGGATGGGAGGTTTTGCGAAGGATGAGGAAAAAGAATTTCAAGGGAAGATGTGAAAAGAGGGTGATTGGAAAGTGTTCTGAGGTATGCAGGACATATGATGCGATCCAGTATGCTTATGCTGATCTGCTGCAGGGGAGTGATGAGGTTAAGGAAATCAGATGTAATGTTCTTCTGGATGGGTTGGATGTTGGAGAGTATACATCAGACTTTGTTTGTACGAAGGCAGATGGTGATTTAATGGTACGTGAGTGTGTATTTCGAAAGTTTCTGATGAAGCCTCTGACAGTGAAACTATTGGATGCTTCAAGGGAGTATTGGATCAGGCATGGAGTTACGGATTGGGGGTTGGTTATAGATGAAGAAGTATGATCTGTTGCGTTCTGGTGATAACATAGTCCGAGTATTGGATTTTCAGGATGATAGAATCCTCATGATTGACTGTGTGAAACATACTATGCCGGTGTGGATGGAAACGGAGTTACTGGAATCTTATTCAGAGTGCTCTAATGAAGAATTATATGAGATTACAGGACTTACTAAAGTTGATATGGATGCTTTAGATGCAGATCAGAGGAAAGTTATGCATGAGCGATATACAATGATTGCACCTATTGTTTCTTTTATATCAGATGATAAGATGCGCTCTAAATTGATTTCTTCAATAGCCGAGGAACACAGAGTATCGAAGCAGACTGTTAGGAATTATTTATGCCTTTATTTATCTTATCTGGATGTGACTATTCTTGCCCCGAAAAAGAGGAAGGATGAACGAGAACTGACACAGGATGAAAGTAAGCGCCAAATATTCCTGCGGATTTCCTGATCCTCAAGTATCACCTATAATTGTAGTCGATAGATATTTAGACT
>VSNH01000103.1 GCA_009774215.1 Lachnospiraceae bacterium | reverse complement strand
GCATGTCCGCATATCCGATAATCGCCGTCAGGGGCGTTTTCAGTTCATGGGCAAAAGCGCCCATAAATTCTTCCCGCGCCTCGATCTCCTCCTCCAGCTTGCATATATTTTCTTCCAGCGCGTTTGCCATCCTGTTGAAATCATCGGTGAGCTGTCCAAGCTCATCCTGGCTGATCTGCTTTGCCCGGTATGCATAATCTCCCTCCGCCATTTTTCTGGTCGCCTTGGTCAGCAGACGAATCGGCTTCGTCAGGAGAGATGCGATCACCAGCATAATGACCATTCCGGTCAATAGCATGACCAAAGTCACTTTTCGATACAGCGAAAACCCGAGGGCGCGTTCCGTAAACACCTCCGTCACATCCTTCATGGTCTCCAGATACAAAATTCGGTTCAACGCATTGATGGATACGCAGGTGTGCACATAGTAGCGTTCCTGCGCGCGAATCACGCGGTATGATTTGGTGTGCTGATCCGACTGCGAAAGCACCCCCTCGTCCGCGGTAAAACCGCCGCTCGTATACAGTATGTTTTTCTCCTCGTCCGCGATCCGCAAAAGACGGCCGCCGCTCTGTCCGCCTATTTCCAGCTTAGACGCAATCTCCTCCACCACGCTGTCCGGCAAAACACTGTACTTGAGAGGCACATTCAGAGCCGCCGTCTCAAAGGCAAAGCCCAAGATACTGCTCTCATCGATCGCCTGTCCCACCTCTCTGTCCAGAGAAGTCTCAAACACATAATTTACAAAATAAAAGCCGCTGAATCCAAGCGCCAGCGCCAGGACGATCATGGTAGACAGCACCATTTTCATTGAAAATTTCATTCCTGCACCTCTAAACGGTAGCCAACCTTATACACCGCCACCAGACTATGCTCCCATCCCAGTTTTTTTCTCAGGCGCTGCACATGCAGGTCAAGCGTCCTGCTGTCCGCGAAGTATTCCCCTTCCCACACCTTTTCATATAGCGTTTCCCGAAACAGGGCGACGTTTCTATTTTTCATAAAGAGGAGCAGAAGGCCGAACTCTTTGTTCGTCAGCTCCACGGGACGTCCCGCCTTAGTCACCCTGCGCGCGTCCACATCCACCGTCACGTCTCCCGCCGTAAGATGCTGTTCCGCCTTGTTATAACGCCGCAGCACCGCCTCCACTCTGGCCACCAGCTCCACCACGTCGAAGGGCTTTACCAGATAGTCGTCGGCGCCCAACTTCAGGCCTTTGACCCGGTGCTTGACTTCATGTTTGGCGGTGATAAAAATCACCGGAATCCCCAAAGGCCGTATGTACTCCATCACGTCATAACCGTCCGCTCCCGGCAGCATGATATCCAGAAGAATCAGTTCAAACTCTTCCTTCTCGATCAGGTCGATCGCCTGCAGTCCGTCCTGCACCGAGGTACAGTGATAGCCCGCGGAAGAGAGATTTAAGTCTATCAAGTCGCAAATCGGCTTTTCATCATCTACAATCAGTATTTTAATCATCTGTAGTCTGCCACCCCCAATAAGCCCGCGCTTTCTCTACCAGTATTTCCATCGTGTCCTCATCGCTGCACCGATATACATCCCTGATTTCCGTATCCGGCTCAAACCCGCCGGTTCGCTGATAATAGATCCGGTAATCGCTCTCTATGAGAAGCTCCCCGCCTTCGCCCTCATAGCTGTATCTGGCAAGAATCACGATGTCCTTGAGTCCGTCCCCGTCTATGTCCCGGCAGGTAACTCCCTTCAGTGCATAGAGGTTGTCGTACTCCCCCATTGGTTGTAATACCGACACAATATCCCCCTGCTCGTTCACCAGATAAATCATAAAAATGTCATAATCCGCAAGCCGGTATGTTCCCGGCGTCACCTGCAGCCTGCCAAGCTTTCCGAATGTCCGCAGATAGCATTGCTCCGTAATAACCCTGAAACGGTTCCTCTGGAGCTCCTGCAAAGTGGCCGCCGTATACAAAAATTCTGTGGAATCCCCGTCTCTGACAAAAGCCGCAATCGAGTCCGCGCTCTTGTTCATCCCGAAGCGGTTGATTTTTTCCGAAATCCGATAATCCCTGTAAAAACCGTCACCTGTCTGATTCTGAAAAAGCACGTCCCCTACCTTGTAAGTCTCACCCGCATAGACGCCGCTCTCATTGACACAGAAGGTAATGAGAACGATATCCATTTTACCGTCCCGGTTCAGATCCTGAAAGGAGACCGCCGCAATGGACTGCACCGGCTGCCGCATCCGGCCTCTGACACAGTAATTGGTCTCCAGCTGTTCCGTCCGATAAAGAATCTGCCCGTAGCCGTCCACAAGAAACAGCGCCAGCCGGTTATACCGCTCGTCAAAAGCGGGCACCAGCAAAAGGCCGTCCTCCTCGTCCGGGTTAAGCGGGAAAATCTGATCCTCCACCACAAGAAAACCGCCGTCCGCTATCCCGTCCCTGTTTTCTATCGACATCAGGCGGTCATAATACGCTTCATACTCCGTCAGCACGGAAGTCTCCTTCGCCTCCGTCGGAGCTGCCTGTACAACAAGTTCCATAAAAAGCAGGCGCCCAATCAACAGCAACACAGAAAGCGCACGCCCATATTTACACCTTCTCATCTGTCATACTCCCAAACCGCACGTTCATGTGCCGCTTCCCTCTTTCTCAAACACCGCTTTGATATGAAGCCCGCCTTCCGGCACCTCCAATTGCGGCGACGCCTCCGAGATCGTTTCCTTTTCCTGTCCTGCGGTAATCTCCCATCCCGCAAAACGATATCCTTCCTTAACCGTTACCGAAAGGGTAATCGGATAATCCGTAAAATATTCTCCCTTCCATTTCCCCTGCCCGTCAAAGGTCGGCGCAATTGTATTTAAAACAATCTCCCCCGCGGAAATATGCGTCGTTTATATCTCCAACGACGCAAGAGCGCCCTCCAGTCCGAAATTCTCCTTCAAATGCTGCGCGGCATACGGCCTCCGGCTTTTTATAAATGTCCGGATATCCTCAACCTCCTCATCAAAATGATACAGACCTTCCTCTCCGTAAAACCGCCGCAGGTGCACCTCCATCGGCGCCCGCATCAGAGCGAGCCATTCCTCGATTACCGGCTCCGTATTTTCCACCGAAAAGGTTTCATTGGCGAGATCCATAAGCGTGACGGTAAACTGCTCTTTAAACGCGTCGCTCTGACATAAATTGCGAAACGCCGGACTTCTCTCCATAGTAAGCGCCAGCACGTCCTTCTCCACCACCGCCTCCCGCAGCGAACCCGAATTGACGTCAAACAGCATCCAGCGCCATCTGCCGTCCCCGTACATGCTCTCCGCACCGTTTTCCGACGGTTTGCGCACTCTCCAGAACGCCTCGTTCGTGCCTGGCCAGTCTACACAGCTGCCGATATAAATTTCCGTGGCGTAATAGTCAATATAGCTGCGCAGATCAATGATGTACTCGACAGATTTATAGTTTTCCTCATCTGTAAAGTCAGTGTCCTGTAAATAATTTGACATACTGCCGTAAACCGCCCAGTCCTCCTCGCTCTCCCGGGTCAGTTTATTATTTTTCATCATAATAACGTTATCGGCATCGACGCCATAATAATAGCCGAGATACGTGTCATTATATCTTTCCGTAAGCCAGTAGACACCCCAGTATTCACCGTCCAGAAACATGACGTACGGCTCAAAGCTCATCGTGCAGAAGGCCCTGTTCTGTGTCAGTGTGGACACAAGCATATCGCGAAACTTGATAAAAGCATCCTGTCCTCCTGCGGAGAGCGTCACCGTATCCGCCATATACTCCGTTCCGAATAAATCCACATAAAATCGGGCGGCGCTGCTGTATGTTTCTCTTGCGTAAAAGTTCAGACTTTTGGGCAGATAGGTGCGGCTGCCGCCCCCCTGAATCCGCACGCCGCAGGACTGCTTCAAAACCGTTTCCCGCTCCGTGTTAAAGATCAGGATATCCGCCGGACGTTCCCATGCAGATCCGTGGTTGTAGGAATTTGCGTTCTCCCATAGCGGCTGCCCGTTTTCATCAAGCTCGGTGTCATATTTACGGCCGAGTACATAAATTCCCGTATCATAGTCAAAAAGATTTCCGGGATCTGTCACAACGGACATAACATTCATATTCCGATAGCCCGCCTTCTCGTCATAGCCCACAAAATAGCTTTCCGTTTTCGCCTCGCCGAAATTTCCGTCGGCATCCCGGCAGGCCGCTCTGACAATTGTACATTTGTCAATCGGATAGTCCGGCAGGCGATACTCGCAGCTTTCCGATGAAAATATAGGCGACGTGTCGGTTCTCATGGAATGCACATTCGGCTGCGAAGTCGCGTCTTCTATAAGAATGGGGGTTGTATAAAGAAACGCATTTTCATCCGGCACAGAACCGTCCAGCGTGTAATAAATTTTTGCTCCGAAAGGGGCAGATAGTTTCAGTTCAAAAGGCTCCTCATAAAATCCGGATTCTGCGGAAAAGCGCAATTCATCAGGGCAGTAATTATCGCATAAAAGAAGCAGACACAAAGCCCCGCATATAAATACCAGACATAGCAGCGTGCATTTTCGGCTCATCATCCCACCGTCTCTCCGGACTGTACAACCCAGTTTACAGACTGAATGCCCGGAACACTCAAAAGCGCATCCAATACATCAGGATTGATTTCACCCTTTGTTCCGATTTCACAGATCATTTCCTCGTACTCGGCATTCTTGTTTGCCGTCCGCACACGAAAACTGACGACATACGGCTTCAGCTTCTCCTCAAACTGTTTCCTGTCAATCGCCTGCTCCCCGCCGCTTACAATCAGCAGATACTTATTACGGATACCCGGCACCCGGCTGGACAAAATCAAAACGGCCGCAATAAACAGCACCGTGGTAAACGTCATACGCCAGTTCCGGGAACTCACACAGAGTCCTTCCGCCATGGCCCAGAATATAAACATTGTATCCCTGCTGTCCTTTACCGCCGTCCGGAAACGGACAATGGACAGCGCGCCCACCATACCGAGCGACACGGCTATATTGCTGCTGATCATCAGCATAACCACCACGGTAATCAGATGCAGTGTCACCAAGGACCAGTTAAATTTCCTGTTATACGCAATTTTCTCCGAGGAAATGTAGTATGTCAAATAGATAATCATTCCCACCGCCAAACCGCACAACAGGATAAGCAGCGTTGTTTTCACACCGTACTCGCTGCTGTTTTTATAAAAATATCCGAGAACCTCTTCCTTTGACATAGTCAGCCTGCTCCTCAATAATTGAAATCATAAAAAACGGGACGTCCGGAACAATATTTACTGTAAGAGCCCTGCGTCAGATGAAACTGAGAAAACAGCGCCGACAAAAAACCCATAAGTTTCCCGCTGTATTTCACTTCCAGAACCGCATTTTCCCGCAGGATTGGCGTATAGCAGACGTTCTGTGAGAAAATATCCATATTGGACTCGGAAGATCTGACATTCATATCCAGCGTTACGCGCGTGTCATACATGGGATATTTGTAGGCGAGTCTGTCATACGCAATCTGGGCGACAGGACGATACAGCCCCTGCGCCATAATGCCATAAGCCATCAGACTTGTACGGGAGCTGTCAAAATATTTCCGAAGCACCTTTATATTGCCATGTGACAGCTGTGCCGCATCGGATGCCGATACAACAAGGCTCAGCTTCTGCTGACGGTCGTCGGTCTTCTGCTTAATTTCCAGTTTACACAGAGAGGCATCCTTGTCATAGATTCGAAGACGCACCTTTTTACGATCCATCACACCCGCCAGTTTTTCCGCAAAGTCAATCTGATTGACCGAATCAAAATACAGGCTCCTCACCAGATATGGCCCGTCCATGCAATGCTCGTCTCTCTGCAGCAGCCTGTCAAGCTGTTCCCCGACCGCCAAAGCCTTGTCAAGCGGCACAATATATTTGATTTCCTTTCTCTGGGAATAAAGCTCTCTGCCCATTATAACATCCGGGTCCTCTCCCGCTCACAGAAACAGCGCTGCTCTTGGTAAATCTCAATCATTATAGCACCAACAAGCCTTGATTTCAACCGTCACCGGAGCAGCCCCAGAACGGACGCGCTCTCCCGGATACCCTTTTCCCACTCCGAAGCTTCCAGCCCCAGCCTGACCAGCCCCATAACGCAGGCGCCCACCACGGGTTCATAGCGCGCCTGCACAACCTCCGCTCCCTTCATCCGTTCCGAAACCCCTCCCATCACACGGGCTGTAAGGGGATTATCCGCGCCTTTGAATATACTTCCCGCCAGCACAATCTCCTCTTCCTCCGGTTTCATGTCCATCTTGCGAAATCCCGCCTCAATATAGGAGACAATCTCCCCGGAAAACGCATCGAGAAGCGCACAGGCGGCCTCATCCTCTCTCCGGGCAACCATCAGAATCTGCGGCATCAGAAAACGCAGTTCTTTCCGAAACTCACCCTCCGTCATATAGCGTTTGAGCAGCGCGTCCACATCGGATACCCCGGCCTGCCCCAGAAACAGCGGCGTCAGCTTCGTGGGCGGACACAGTCCAAGCTCCGCGTCAAACACTTTCCGCAGCGCCCGCTTCGCCAGGGCGCTTCCGCCCTGCGCCTTCTCTTCCATATAATCCCCATAGACAAACTGCCTTCCGTTTTTGTCGATCAGCGCGCCGTTCATCCCCGTTCCCGCGCAGATCACCGCGCCATGGGAACGCACGGCGCCGCTGTAGAAAGCGATGACCGCATCATTGCAGGCAAAAATCTCTTCCAGCGACAGTCTTTCCCGCAGCGCATCCCGTATCATCACATCATCCCCCGGCCAGTCTATACCGCCGACACCCGCCACCGTATATGCAATCTCCTCTTTGCCGATCCCGGCGCTCCGCACCGCCTCTTCCACAGCCTCCTGCATCCGCTGCAGCGCACTTTCCACACCCTCGTCAGGAAAATACGCCCCCTTCGTCATCGCCCGGCCTACAATAAAGCCGTCCTTCCTCATCACCGCTGCGGCCGTTTTCGTGCCGCCCTGGTCGATACCCAGAATGTATCCCTCGTTCTTTCCCTTTTTATCCATATCTATTCTCCCTTCCGAATTATTCCCTGAAGCGTCCTGCAGTCGTTAGCTGTCCGCTTTAGCACATATCGAAGTGTGTATCGTTTTACATCCTATTTTTATCCTAACCCAATTCATCCGCGCCTGTCAACACACAAACTTCGCATTTGACTTTGTTTATAGGTATTCCGGTATACAAATGAATCGCATATACATTTTTATGCCCCGCCAAACAGCGTTACCTTATTTTATTATTTATCACTTGGGTATTGACTTTTCGAAACATTATGTTACAATACAAATGTAAATTATGTAACATTCCGGCACTATGGCATGTAAACGTGCACATATAGCAGAAACCGCCGGGATCTCCGCACGCAATTGCTTTTTCCCGACAGGTCATAAGAGAAAGGCGGCATATGGCTACCATATCAGATATTGCGAAACAGGCGAACGTTTCCAGAACGCTGGTTTCCAGAGTCCTGAACAACAAACCCGGAGTAAGTCCCGAGAACAGAAAAAAAATATTGGAAATTATTGAGGAAAACCACTACGTCCCCAACGGCCTCGCCAAATCTCTGGTTTTGCAGAGAACCAACACCATCGGCGTGGTGATGGACGATCTGTGCAACGACTTTTTCTTTCCTCTCATCCGCGGATTGCAGGACGGCGCGGAGGCACAGGATTACAATATCCTCTTTTGCAGCGGCCGCAAGGATATGGTTACAAGACTGAAGTATGTGGATTATCTTACGGGCGGATGCACGGACGGTATCATCGCTTACGGAAGCTGTTTTGACGATGAAGAGCTTTTCCGTTATGTCGCCGCAAAATCGGCGAACAGCGTTTTGATCGAGAGCAACCTAAGCGACGTCACAGCCGATAAAATCCTGCTTGACAATTTTCGCGGCGCCTATACCGCCACGGAACATCTGATTAAGCAGGGACGGAAAAACATCATTCATGTGACCTGCGACATGAATTACGACGTAGGGCTGGAACGGCTGAACGGCTTTGTTTCAGCCATGCACGACTATCGGATGCCGCTTGGCCCCGACTCCATCCTCTACGCAGATCACTTTGAGGACATCGCCTATCAGCAGATGAAAAAGCGGCTGATGCAGGGTGTGCGGCCGGATGCCTGTTTCGCAGGGGCGGACAAACCCGCTTTCGGCGTTTGGCGCGCAGTTCGGGAGGCCGGCCTCTCGTCGCCCGGAGACTTTTCGCTGATCGGCTTTGACGACGACGTCCCCGACTCCAAGGATATGTTGTTTCCCGCGCTCTCCACCATGCGCCAGCCGCTCTACGAGATGGGACGGGCGGGTGTATCTCTTTTGATCGACAGAATCAATCACCCGAAGGGCGAACCCGTCACCCGGACATTTGAGGCGGAATTGGTTTTGCGGGAGACTTGCCTATAACGATTGCATTCTCGAAAACTTTGGAATTTGATATATGAAATATGCGTCGATGTACTGCCCGACGCATATTTTCAGGAAACTGAGACAAAGCTGGCACAGATACGGAGGTAACTATGACAGACAAAGGTTTAAAAATCGCAACCATCGGCGGAGGCTCCAGCTATACCCCGGAGCTGATCGAAGGTTTTATCAAACGGCATGACAGCCTGCCCGTAAAAGATATCTGGCTGGTGGATGTGGAGGCCGGACTTGAAAAATTGAACATTGTCACCGAATTGGCCAAAAGGATGGTCGAAAAAAGCGGCGTCGATTTACAGATTCACGCCACCGCAGACCGGGAAGAAGCCTTGCAGGACGCGGATTTCGTCACCACACAGTTTCGCGTGGGACTGCTGGATGCCAGAATACGGGACGAAAAAATTCCCCTGCGCTACGGCCGGATCGGGCAGGAGACCACCGGCGCGGGCGGCTTCGCCAAGGCGCTGCGCTCCGTTCCGATTATTCTGGATATCTGCCGCGATATGGAGCGGCTATGCCCCGACGCTTTTCTGATCAATTTCGCAAATCCCTCAGGCATTCTGACAGAGGCCGCCTTAAACCACAGCGCCGTGAAAGCCATCGGCCTGTGCAACTGCCCCATCAATATGATAAGCGATATGGCAGAAAAATTTGACTGCACACCGGACGACGTGTTCTGTGATTTCGTGGGCATTAACCATCTGGTCTGGGCGAGACGGGTGCTGGTGCGCGGGGAAGATGTGACCGCAGCGGCCATTGAAAAGCTCTGCTCCGAATCAGCGAAAGAAGTAATGGCAAACATCCCGGAAATCCACTATGATCCCGCCTTCTTAAAATCTCTGGGAATGGTGCCCGTGAGTTATCTGAAATATTACTACATGCAGCCGGAAATGTTCGCCGAGTGCGACCGCGCCGCAAAGGAGGAAGGCTGCCGCGCAGAGGTCATCAAACAGGTGGAGAAAGATCTCTTCGCTCTCTATCAGGATCCCGCTCTGGATATCAAACCGCCCCAGCTTGCGAAACGCGGCGGCGCGCGCTACTCGGATGCGGCATGCAGCTTGATTGACTCCATCTACAACAATAAAAAGGACATCCAGACTGTGAATGTCCTAAACTGCGGCGCGAACGCGGACCTGCCAGACAACGCTTCTATCGAACGCAACTGCGTCATCGACAGAGACGGGGCGCATCCCATACACATCGGGCGCACCCCATTAAAAATCCGTGGTCTGTTGCAAAATGTGAAGACCTACGAGCAGCTTACCATTGAAGCCGCCGTAACCGGCGATTATGACTGCGCCCTGCAGGCGCTTACCATTCATCCGCTTGTCGGCTCCGCCACCGTGGCAAAGCGGATTCTCGACGATATCCTTGTAGAAAACAAGGCGTATCTGCCGCAGTTCAATCACTGACCCACTTGGTCAAGAAGCGCAATTTTCACATCATAAAGCCTGCTCGAAAGATCAACATGTACCCTGTGTGGATTTACCAGACGCCTTGTCTCTTCCCACAGGGTATTTTGTTCTTCCTGACAGTAGGCACGGATATCCATCACCTTCGGGGAAGTATAACAACACGCGCCGTCTTTGAAAATCGGCGTCATCAGTTCCCGCAGGCGGTAACTCCCCGCGGGAAGTTTCGTCTTTTTCCACGGCTCCACCGGATCAAAGAGCAAAAGCTGCTCGTTCTCGTCATACGTCTCGTCAGCCAGACAGATCAGATCCGCCTTAATCTTTCCGCTCTCCCTGTCATATACGCGGTAGATCGTTTTATTGCCGGGGTTCGTCACCTTCTCCGTATTTTCGGAAAGCTTAATCTTCGGGATGAACTTCCCGTCCTCACCCATAATAGCCGCCAGCTTGTAGACACCCCCGAAAGAAGGGCAGTCCTTAGACGTAATCAGATGTGTGCCCACGCCCCAGGAAGTGATTTTCGCACCCTGATCCTTTAAGCTCTGGATCAGAAATTCATCCAGATCGTTGGAGGCGGAGATCACCGCATCGGAGAATCCCGCTTCGTCCAGCATCTTTCTCGCCTCTTTGGAGAGATATGCCAGATCGCCGCTGTCCAGACGAATGCCGTAGAAAGTCAGTGGGACGCCCGCTTCTCTCATCTCCGTAAAAACGCGAATCGCATTCGGCACACCCGATTTTAATGTGTCATATGTATCCACCAGAAGAATACAGGCGGAAGGGTACATTTCGGCATAAGTTCGAAAAGCCATGTACTCGTCCGGGAAACTCATAATCCAGCTGTGCGCGTGGGTGCCCTTGACCGGCACGTCAAAAAGCTGCCCGCACAGCACGTTGGAAGTGCCCACACAGCCGCCGATCACCGCCGCCCTCGCACCGTATGTACCCGCGTCGGGGCCCTGCGCGCGACGAAGCCCAAACTCCATCACCCCGTCGCCCTGCGCCGCATAACAGACTCTCGCCGCCTTGGTTGCGATCAGGCTCTGGTGGTTGATGATATTTAAAATCGCCGTCTCCACAAGCTGCGCCTGCATGATCGGCGCAATCACTTTCACAAGCGGCTCCCTGGGGAAAACCACCGTCCCCTCCGGAATCGCGTAAACGTCCCCCGTAAAGCGAAAACCCGCCAGATAATCAAGAAAATCTTTCCCGAAAATACCAAGCCCTGCCAGATAGTCAATATCCTCTTTTTCAAAATGAAGCTCTCTGATATACTGAATCAGCTGCTCTACCCCCGCCATAATGGCGAAACCGCCGCCGCAGGGATTGTTTCTGTAAAAGGCGTCAAAAATAACCGTCTCGTTCTGATCCTTGTTTCTAAAGTACCCCTGCATCATCGTCAGCTCATACAAGTCGGTGAGCAGCGTCAGGTTTTGTCTGTCCATGGATTCCCCCTCCTTTTCCATATTTTACAGGTTAAGTGAACATTTTACAATGAATTTTTACATGAATTCAGGCATTCCCTTTTCTGACTCCGCTCTCCGTACAAAGGCGGGAAGCCGTCTACACACCGGCTCCCCGCCTTTAACATCCGCTTTCTATTGCTCCATCTGCCGTCCCAGAAATCCTGCTGCCGACTGAATCAGCTTCTGCTCCACCTCGCCCATCTTGGACTTGTGATCCATCTCCACCAATATCACGGAACCAATCACATCCCCCTCGCAGATAATGGGACTTATGGCTTCATGGCTGAAATCATCCCCCTCCAGACTGACCTGTATGAAATTTCTGTCTCCTTTGGTAGCCACCACGCTTTCTCTGTGGTCGATTTTCTCCTCCAGCTCCCTGCTGATGGATTTGCCTAACAGGTTCTTCATACCACCCGACACCGCGATGAACTGATCCCTGTCAGTAATCAGCGCGATGTGGCCCGACACCTGCGCCATACTCTCCGCATACTGCTTGGCAAACGTACCCATCTCACCGATTGGCGAATATTTTTTTAAAATGATCTCCCCTTCCCTGTCCGTATATATTTCCAACGGGTCCGCTTCTCTGATCCGCAGCGTTCTGCGGATTTCCTTGGGGATCACAATACGTCCCAGATCATCTATTCTTCTGACAATTCCTGTTGCTTTCATATCTGATAACCTCCGTCTGTAAGTTATAGCCTTATTTTCATTTTTCTCTGTTTTTTTACTATTATTTGTAAGGCAGGAAATTATATGCATGGAAATTCTCGATTTCCATTTTCAAAACAGAAAGCAGCTTTCTATCGCCCCCTAATCCTGTCCTGCCACAGTTTCCGAAATGTCTTTTACGTCTATTCTGATTTTTATATTTTCACCGTCATTTACAAGCTGTATCCGGTCTGACAAAAGCACCTTGTTTGTCACTGCAGCTGTATCATTCACCCCTGCGGTACATTTCCCGTCATCACAAACTACACTGACAGTCACCGTGCCTTTCCCCGCCTCTAACTTCGTAGCGGTTTTCTGGTTTAAGCTAATTATTGATGCAAAACCGGATTAACCATGTTATACTGTTGTTAATAAATTCAGATGCGCAGATAGCGAATAAAAAAAGAAAGGGAGGCAAGAAACTATGGCACATCAAAATTTATCCGCTGCAGAAGCAATGGCAAAATTGAAAGAAGGAAACGACCGTTACCTGACTGTTTCCAGTAACCCGGGAGATGTATCCCCGCAGATCAGACAGAAAACCTGCGACGAGGGACAGACCCCCTACGCAACCATAATCACCTGTTCCGATTCCCGTGTGATCCCCGAAGCCGTTTTTTCCGCAGGCATCGGCGAGCTGTTCACCATCCGCGTGGCAGGCAACGTAATGGATAATCACCAGCTCGGAAGCGTGGAATACGCTGCAGACCATCTCGGCACAAATCTGGTTATCGTTCTGGGTCACACCAACTGCGGCGCTGTCGGAGCCGCTTTGAGCAGCAGCCCCGATGGATTTGTAAAGTACATAACCGATGAGATCAAAAAAGCAATCGGCGATGAGAAGGATGCGCTGAAAGCGAGCTGCCTGAACGTGGAAAGAAGCGTTTCCATTATCAAGGAGAAATTAAATCTCACTGATGAATCACCCCTCAAGGTGTGCGGCGCCATTTATCATATTGACAGCGGCAAAGTAGAATTTATGGACTAGTGCGCCATTTACCAATTAACTATCCTTTTTTGCTTGCCAGCATTCCCTTCTACTGCGTTGTTTTCGGTCAACGATGCCACC
>VSNH01000102.1 GCA_009774215.1 Lachnospiraceae bacterium | reverse complement strand
GACAGACCGCTGGAAGATCAGATCATGCAAACGGTTACCGTTGAGACATTCGGAGTGGATTATCCGGAGCCGGAGAAGCTGTAAGCAGTTTCTCAAAAAAGTATTATTCGGTACTGTTCAGCACGGCTTTTATAAAATTTGTTGTCAAAATTGTTGTCAATTTTTATCTTGAAGAACAGCGTCAGACACTCCCTTGAAGATATTAAATTGCAATATTAAAAAATTTTTAGGTTCTTGGACAGATCGTCCAATGCTTGTTTTTTCTTTTCCTCCGTAGCTTTGGCATAAATATCCATCGTTATGGAGATGTTTGCATGACCCATTATCTCCTGAATGACTTTGATGTTTGTTTCGTTTTCGCAAAACCGTGTGCAGAACGCATGGCGAAAAACGTGGCAACTGAAATGAGGGATGATAATGGGGTCTCTGCTTTCTTCCTGCGCTTTTTGCTCTTCCTCTTTGTTGCACCATCTTGTTATTGTGTCGCTTGCTCTGTTAATTGCCTCCGGGGAGCGCAGCCTGCCTTCTTCATTTACAAATATGAAGCCGCTCATACCGCTTATTGTTGGAGTAGGAAAACCTCTTTCCTGCTGTGCCTTATCATCTGTCCCCGGACGGTATTTGGCAGCGTGTGTGATATGAATAACACGATTCTCAAAATCCACATCGACCCACCGAAGCCCTAACGCTTCCCCCATACGACAGCCAGTGCCAAGATAAAAGGTAAATAACGGCACATACTTCACATGGACAGGATCATTAGCTGTAAAAATCATAAACTTTTGCTGCTGTGCCACTGTCAGAGGATCTTTTGTTTCCCTTGAATACCCTGTTTTTTCTTTACCTGCGCCATGATCCCCTGTGTCGGGTTCTGCCGGATAATCTCATCCTTGATCGCCATCTCAAATACAGAATGAAGGATAATATGGATATATTCAACGGTACGGACTTTGAGCTGCTTTTCCTCGATCAGATAAAATAGAAATGAACCATATCCGCATATCTGAGGCCTGCCAACTTTTTCTTTCCTAACACATCTCCCACATAATGTCCATAAAGATATTTATATGTATGAAATGTATTAGGGCGCAAATCATATTTCGTCGCAATATAGTGCTCAAACATCTTATTCAGTGTAATGTTGCGGGCTTTTACCGAGTCAATCCCATCAAACTGGTCTTTCATTAACTCCTGTTCCTTCTTGCGGAGTTCAGCCAAGTCGCCTGCATAAACACTCCTGCGTTTTCCATATGTATCCGTATAGGTATAAACATACCTTTTGTCAGATGCCCGTTGACATTCCCCTTTCCAGAGCGCCCTCCCCTTAAGGTCTTTTCTTGCTTTTGCCATACTTCTCCTTCCTAATCTTCAAGAAAGAGAGTTTGCAAATCAGAGTCCGGCTTCCTGATATTGTTGATATAACAAATCCAAGCCTTTCTCAATAGCTTCTGTTTGGGTTAAATTGTGTTCAGAGGCAAATCGCTTCAGTTTCTCATAATCTTCCTCTTTCATCCGGAAGCCTGCTGAAACTTTTCTTGGGGATGCAACTTTTGGTCTCCCCATCTTTGCCATTAAGTTTTACCTCCCATGAAACACTTTCAATCATAGTCTACAAAACGTATAGGAACGTACCTTTCCTATACACAAAATTATTTCAGAAAAATTTCCCGACCGTTTTCAGCCTGCTTGCCATGCCAAAAACAACGCTTTCCTTTTCTGCTTTTCGTTTGTATCTTTGATTGACTTTTCCTCTGCCGCTTGTTTAAATCATTAGTGGATAAAATCAAAACTTCATCAACGGACACTCAAACTACTATGAACCGGAACGGGGCTGTTATGCCCTGCCCCCGGTTATGGCAGTTTTTTATTTGCCCAAACAATCCCCATAGCCAGAGTATCTTGCCGGCTTTACGAAAAACGGACGGTAACGCCCTTATGTGTTGTAAAACACTCGCCTAAGCTCGTACAACACGCAAACTCCCTGCGGGTAGTTTGCACAAAAATAGCAAGCACTGCCTATGTCATGACATAGGCACCATTTCCGCAGGTTTCTCCCAAGAGAAAACTGTCAGAAATTGGCTTGCAGAGGGCATATCCCCCTGCAATGTCGTCAACTTAAGCCGAAAATCCGCTAACTATAAATTTACGCGTATGAAAAAACCATTTGTTATTCCGTGATGACTCACTTTTCTTTTGAAATGTCTGTCTAGATGGATAATGGACCTTACGTTTTTGGCGCGCTGAATCAACTGCTGCAGTTTATCCTTGTAACACCGGATATTTATTAAACACCGGATATATCTGGAAACTGTGCCTATGATGTAGCTTCTGTTTAATTGGTATCTATGTCTGCCCTTGTTCAATTCTTCCCTGATTTCATTTTCTGCAAAGGATTTAATCAGTGCAGACAGGTTTGATATAAATAAAGCTGCATACAGTTCCTGGCGAATTGCCTGGGGATTTTTCCCGGAAAAATTCTCCAACCGTACCCTTGTTTTAAGTTCCCCATACTTAGTCTCTATTGACCATCTTTTGTGGTAAAGGTACTGATGGTAGTGCATATCCTGATGTTCTTCAAAAAGATTGCTGACAAGTATATGCGGCTCTTTCCCGGAGGTGTCTTTTATTACGCGCAGGCTGACTGTTCTGCCTTTGTGGATGTCTGATACGCTGTGCTCTCCGTCAGGGCATTCATTGACACATGAGAGAAAGGAATGCGTACACCGAATCAGGTAAAAAAATCCCTTATCCTCAAGTTCGTATATCAGCTCTCTAGATGGATAGCCACGGTCAAACAGAATTAAGTTTTTGTATCCTTTGCCATTTATGAGCGCCTCTGATGAGAGAAGTTTGCAGGCATGTTCTCTTTCGCCAACGGATATTCCCGTAAATACAGCATCCACAATCAGGTCATTCGTAACATCATATAATGCCGTCAGTCTCGCGGAAGGATAAGAGTACTGATTGCCACCTTTTAAGCCAAATTCAGTCTCGTTGTTTTTGTTGTGGTCAACGGCAATTTCGGAACCGTCAACGGCAAATACACGGTATCCATCCCATGTCCTGGGATGGTTTGTGAACCGGAACAGGTCGGTCGATAAATTAAAAATATCTTCAAAAGCAAGCGGTGATATTTTATAGCGCGCTTTTGAAAAAGCCTGTTTGGAAATGGAAAAGTTATTTTTACCGAAAAACAAATCCAGTTCTGTAGTCAGTGACTTTTGCGGCATACTCAGCACAAAATACATTATGTCCTGGAATGAAAGCTTTCTGTTTCTTGTAAAGGCAGTTTTTTCGAGACAGTGCTTTTCTTTAAACGAAGCAGAAGCAATAAGGTCTTTAACATTTTTAATAAGCTTACAGATGCTGTTTTTCTTGAACATATGGATACCTCGCAATCAATAAGATAATTAATTGCGTGGCAACATTTTTCGGCGTACCTGTCAAGTGTTTTTATTAAATTTTTTAAATTTATTCTCCTGTGTAAGAAGGAGTAACTATGGCTTAAGTTGACGACATTGTATCCCCCTGACCCCCTAAAACAGCAAAAGCCGCTGTGCTTTGCTTACACATAGCTGACAGCTTTTGCATAAAAACTAAATGCCGGATACGGCATATTCAACTGCATTTTCGATGATTCCAATGCATGGAAAGGAGCCTCAAATGCCAAAAAGAGAACGAAAAATACCAATACAGGTTTATCTAAGTGAGGACGAGGACTATATCCTCACGCAAAAGCAGAAAGCGTCCGGATTAAAAAGCAAATCCTCCTTCCTGCGCCACCTTATTTTGTACGGTTACGTCTATGACATTGACTATTCAGAGCTTCAGGAATACAATGCTGCGCTTGCCAGAATCGGAAACAACTTAAACCAGATTGCAAAGCGCATGAACGCCACAGGCAACGTATATAAAGCCGATGTAAATGAAGTAAAGGAGCTAATGCAAAAGGTATGGCATACACAAAAATCCATGCTATCACGGCAACCGTTAATAAAGCAGTAGACTATATCTGCAACCCTGCTAAGACCGATGAGGGCATACTGATTTCTTCTTATGGGTGCAGCCCCGAAACTGCCGCCTATGATTTCAAATTTGCGCTGTCAAAGACCAGCCAGTCAGATAAAAACAAAGCCTATCATCTGATACAATCCTTTTTCCCCGGCGAGGTTTCTTATGCGGAAGCCCACCGGATTGGCGTGGAGCTTGCCGACAGACTTTTAGAGGGAAGATACTCTTACGTTGTCAGCACCCATATAGACAGGGGACACGTTCACAACCACATCATTTTCTGCGCTGCCGATAACATCAATCATGAGAAGTATCACGACTGTAAAAAGACCTACTACAACATCCGCAGTCTGAGCGATGAACTCTGCCGGGAGCATGAGCTTTCCGTCATCACACCGGGAGAAAAACGGGGCAAAACCTATAAGGAATGGCAGGAGGGCAAAAGTGGTTCTTCATGGAAAGCGCAGTTAAAAGCCGACATTGACGAAGCCATTAAAACCGCCGCAACATACGAGGACTGCATTGAGCTGATCCGGGCAAAAGGCTACGAAGTCAAGGGCGAATCCTTCGGGGAAAATGCACACAAATTTATCTCTTTCCGCCCTCTGGACAGGGAGCGCTTTGTCCGTGGCAGCGCAAAGTCTTTGGGAGACGAATACACCAAAGAGCGGATCAGGGAGCGCATTGCGGAAAAGGAGCTTGTAAAGGACAAAAAGCGTGTGCCGTTCCCCATTCGCAAGAAACCCTTTGTCAAGGATTATGCAAAGAAAAATCTCATTGACACCACCGAGGATAAGTTTGCCGAAAGCCCCGGTCTGAAACATTGGGCTGACATCCAAAACCTCAAGATTGCCGCCGCAAGCTACAGTCAGGCAGGCTCTATCGCAGAGCTTGAAAAGCAGATTGCCGCCAAGTCTGCACTCGCAAAAACCGCACGGGAAAGCCTCGTGGAAACAGAGCATCAGCTAAAGGATTTCGGGCAGGTTCTAAAGTATGCCGAGCAGTATAACGCTAACCGTATCTACCATATCCGCTACCAGAAGTCAAAGGACAAGGACAGATACCTTCGCCAGCACGAGACGGAACTTCTGCTCCATGACGGCGCTGAAAATATGTTAAAGCGCCTCGGAATCGACACCAGAAACCTTGATGTGGAAAAGCTGCGCCGCGATTACAATGCGCTGTATTCCAAAAAGGAAACCCTGCAAAAAACATACAGATCTGCATCAAAAGAGCATGACGCTCTGGTGCGGAAACTGGATAATTTGAACCAATACCTTGAAGCTCCCCAAGCGTCTGTTGCCAACAAAAAGATTGAAAAAAAAACAAATCCCTCTAATTTCGACATAAAAAAAGTGTATCGCTCTGAAGCTGTTGCTCCATTACGATACACTCTTAATTTTTGCAGTTTTTGGGCACCTTTTCCTTTATGCCTTCGTTTCTTTATACATTTTTTTATCACTGTATTGATTTTCCCATCTGTATCTACATAATCTATCGTTCTATATCTCGTGCCTTATGTTCCTTTTTCCCTTTTATTATAGGCGTTCGCCAAACTCTGGAACCATTGGATATCTGGATTTCAATGTCCTAAGTAAGATAAGTTCTCCTCAAAATAATTATTTTTCACTTATCAAAGTCAACAGTATAGAAATATATTAGTTATGAAAATCCCCCTAAGAATCAACTGCATTCAAAGGGGGGGCAAAATGTGCTGCTTAATCTGGCTTATATTTTTTCATTGTCTTAATCCCGCTCGGCTGTTTCGGCTGATGAAAAAGATACACACATCTACTATTCGCAGCCATTTCAGCCGATTTTCTTGCTGTAACTTCCATTAATTTAGCAACTACATTTTTGTTATGATTTTTCATTGCAATTCCTCCCAAATACATATTATAGTTAATTGTAATATATTATATAATTCTCTTAGTAGCTATTATATTGCATGAAAGAAATCCGACAATACACGTCATTTTTCCCCATAGCACCCATACATCACCACTGCCGCACGGAAAACACCGTCCTTGTATTCCACTTCCAGCTGCCCACAGTACGGCTCTACCGCCTGATCCACAGAGTACAACCCCAGACCGTGGATATGCCGGTCGTTCTTTGTCGTGGCATACCGCCCGTCCCTGTTCCTCTTACGAACTTGACAGGAATTGCATACTGAGACCATCAGCATCTCCTTTGTATAGGCTGTTTCCATATTTACCCACCGTTTTCCGGCTTCCACTTCCCGGCATGCTTCCAGCGCATTGTCAAGCAGGTTCCCGAACACGATGGCAAGGTGGCCTGCCCGGAAAGGTAGGATGGCAGGCAGGAATACGTTTGCGTCAAACTCTATACCGTCCATAAGTGTCTGACTGCACTTGTGGTTTACGATAGCGTCTACCACCGCATTCCCGCTACGAGAGACATCCTGAGGTCTGCAATCTGCAATATCCTCCAACATAAGTTGGATATATTCTTCCATCTGTTCCCTATCGCCGTCCTGCAGCATACCGAGAAGCCCCGTCATATGGTTTCTCATATCGTGGCGCATCATGCGCGTCTGCCTGTCATAAGATTCCCGTTCTTCAGCCTGCCGGCTCAGGAGTTCCAGTTCCTGTTCATACAAGCGGTTCCGTTCCTGTGCGCTGGCATCCCTTATCATTTGCTCGTACACCTCAAACGCAGTATAGTCCAACAACAGCAGGATGAGGCTGGAAACGATGGCGAATGCGGAATACTCCATATGTTCCGCCACGATTAGGAAGATGTAATGCATCAGGAAGATGGTGCCGACCGGTATAAGTGCTACTGCTATCATGCATTGCACCGACAGATCCGGTCGGGAGTTCCCTTTTGCATAGTGTCTGACAATGACTGATCCTGCAAACATGAGTACGTTTGATATGGCTGTTCCGGCTGTGCTCAAACCCCATCCTTCCATGCCAATAAGGGACAGGATGACGCCTATGAAAACCTCCGTCATCATCCAGACTGCAAGCATCAGCACGGAAAAAATGCAGCAGTTCCCAATGCCGGACTGGTAGGAAAAGGTACAGGCGGCGAAGATCAGTAGGGCGTTGAACGTAAGGAATACGGGAGGTGTGATGCTTACCCCAAGCTGTGATGTAGCCAGAAGGAGGTAATAGGCCGTCCACGCGGCATAGCACATGGGGGACCGGCGCTGGTCATGGAAGAAAGCGTTCATGATCCTGCGTATTGTCAGCAACTGGAAACAGGGGAAGAAAAGACCACCTAAAACAAGGCATACAGGATTCATTCCACACCTGCCTTTCCTGAGGCAATGCCGCACAGCTGTGCCCGTATTTTCTTCTCCCTGTCCTCGCTGATCCGCAGGGAAATCTCTTTCCCGCCGCCTGTAACAAGCGTGATATCTGAGAAACTCATCTTTTTTATGTAGCTGTAATTCACGAGGTATGACTGGTGTATCCGAAGGAAGCGGTAACGACTTTCTTCCAGATGTTTTTCCACATCGTTCAGCTTTCCGTAAAAATATTCATCCGCCCCATTATCCATGACAACGTATACCACCCGGTTGCGACTTTCAAAGTATACCGTGTCCCTGAGCGAAACCCTGCGAATATTTTTGTTGAACGTAAACTGGTAAAAAGCGTCCGTATTGCCGATGCGTTCACACGCCTCATGGAAGTAGCGCCGGAATCTCCCGCCATCCAGTGGTTTCTGCAGGAAACGGAACGGCTCAACTTCAAACAACTCTTTCAGGTACTGCTCATATCCGGATACATAGATGAGCAGCACCGAGCGATCCATCCCCCTGATGGCATGCGCCGCCCGAATATAAACCTTGACCTTTGAAACCGCAGGAACAGAATCATATAAAAGATAACTTACACATTTTATCCTTGCTCGCACTGTTTTCGACAATGTATAAATTCCCTTAAATATCCTACTCATGTCTCAATGCGTCAATCGGACTCAACTTCGCCGCTTTTCTCGCGGGGTAGATGCCGAAAAAAACGCCTACATCTGTAGAGAATACTGCGGCAATAATTATCATAGGTACATTGACCTTTGCTATATAACCCAACACGCCGCATACTGCGATGCCGCCCAGAACCCCCAGCACAATCCCAATCAGACCACCGATGAAGGTGATGATACCCGCCTCCGCCAAAAACTGTAAAAGGATGGACTTCGTTCTGGCTCCCAGAGACTTTCTGATACCGATCTCCCGCGTTCGCTCCGTCACAGACACCAGCATGATGTTCATCACTCCAATACCGCCCACCAGCAGGGAAATTGCCGCGACAAAAGAGATAAAGACCGTCAATGTACCGAGAATCTCGTCATACTCTGACGTGTAATCTGCGAACCTCTCCATCAGGATCTTGTTTTCTCCACGCACGTTATAGCGGTTTTCGATAAGCCGGATTGTATCCGCTGCAACCTGTGACATATATTCAGAGTTCTCTGCAATCACATAGAGGTAACTAGAGTCCTCACTTCCATAACCAAATCCGGATGCCATGGATTTTAACGGCATCTCTATCTGTAGAGAACCACTTCCATTCATATTAGCAATAAGTCCCGCCGGTGTATCCTGCCTAATTCCCACGATCCGAATATCCTGACTCACATTCTGGAGACTCAGTTCAAAGGTCATCCCTACCACATCTGTGGTACCGTACAACAATCTTGCGCTACTCTCATTGATAACGCAGACCATACTAGCTGAGTCGTACTCATTTTGTGAGAAATACCTGCCTCTAACGATTGGTTCGTTGCCGATCGCATACTGCAACGCCGTACTGCCGCCCTCAAGATTCGCCGAAAAGTTCCCCTTACGTGCCTTGCCTGTGGCTCCCCAATAACTGTATTGCGTTGTAACACCTTTCACATGTGCCACCTTTTCTTTCACCAGCTTAAAATCATCTTCCGTAAATTTCACGTCATTGCCTTCCACCCCACTGTTGGTGTAAATGGTAATTTTTCCGCCATACATATTTTCCAGTTCTTCGTTGACGGAGCCGCGCACCCCGTTACCGATGGAAATAATCATGATGACGGAGGAGATACCAATGATGATGCCCAGCATGGTAAGGATGGAGCGTGCTTTATTACTCTTGATATTCATTACGGCGATTTTTATGTATTCCCATATTTGTGCCATTTTATTTTCGTTCCTTTTTTCTAATACTCAGGAAATTCCTGTATTTTGCATTTCTCCGTCAAAACTTGAAACTTTTTGGCATCCCTCCGATGGCTGAACATCTTTAAAGGTTCATTTCTACTATTGTGACATCGTTGCTACCGCCGTGCCGTCCTCAAACTCCATACCGTTCGCCATAATCACGTTATCGCCCTCTGAAAGTCCCTCTTTCACCTCGCTTACGCTGTCGGACGCAATGCCCGTGGTAATACGCCGCTTCCCCACCACGCCGTTTTTCTCCACATACACGAAATCACCGTCTCTGTCACTGTTGATGACTTCCAGCGGAATGGTAACCACGCCCTCCGCCTTGGCCATATGGACATAAACTCTTGCTTCTACGCCCAGAAAGATATTTTCATCCGGATTATCGATACCAACATTCACCCCTACCACCATGACGCCGCTGTTATTCTGGGTAGCCATGCCATCGATCTTGTTCACCGTGCCTTCGTAGGTCTTTCCTGCGATATCCACATCCGCCTTCTGTCCCACAGCGATCTTCTCCAGATCGTACTTGGAGACATTGAGCCTTACATACACCTTTTCCACACTCTCGATTGTCACCAGTTTTCCGCTCTCCGTAGGCGGCTGTCCCGCCACTGCCTCCAACTCTGTGACTACTCCCGCAAAGTCTGCTTTCAGACCGTTCTCCACCTCGGCGATAACCTCCAACCGTTCCTGATTCGTCAGTTTTTCAAGCGCCGTATCGGCTTTCAATTTCGTCTTGCCGCCCTCATCAAGCACACCCGACTCGGAAGTCGCTTTCTGGGATTTCATCTCCGCCTTATATTCTTTATAGGAAGCGATCAGTTCCTCCACTTCCTTCGCCTGCCACTGCAGATCCCTGACCTCTTTATTGTTCGATTCCTCATAGCCGTTATACTGTGTCTGAATCTGGAGATTTAAAAGAATATCCCTGTCATTTGCCAGCTTGATCTCTGCATCGTCCTGCAGTTGCCTGATCTCCTTTTCACTCAGGTGACTCAGTTCTCCCCTCTGCTCTTTCGCCTTGAGATCCGCCAAATACTCCTCGTCCTGCGCAATGATTTCCTGCCACTCTAAAATGGAAACATTGAGGTTCGTGCCATGGTAATTCAATCCCGCCTGCTTCTCCTCAATCTTTTTGTTAAGTTCCTTCAGCAGATTCTCATTGTCCGCGATCTGCTGATCCAGTACGGGAAGGTTGCAGTTCGCCTCAGCCAGATCGGTTATGTATTCGTTATTTTTATGAACGGAACTTTCATAACCGCCCTCATTGGAGGCAAGTTTATATTCCGCCTCCTGCCTTTTCTCCGCAAGCGCCTTTTCGTCAAAAGTAAGGAGCACATCCCCCTTCTTCACCGTATCTCCGGTACTGACATTGACTTTACCCACCTCTACGGATAGGGGCGCAAAGTAGGTTCTCATCTCATCACTTTGCACCGTCCCGCCGGTGCTTAAAATCTGTTCCACCTCTCCCACCGATGCCGCCACCGTAGTCACCATCGGCGCGCCGTTCTTTGCCATCATGGAATTGCTGACAAAGAGCATAATGACCAGCACAGTCAATACGCCTGCGATCACCCTGCGGCGCACCTTCTTTTTCCTTGCCTTGTCCCAAGGCTTTTTCTCCTTTTTCGCCTTTGGCGTTATTTCCGCGGTCTCCGTATGTTCCGCCTCACGCTTCGCTTTCCCAAACATTTTCATAATCCTCCTCTATTTTTCCGTCCATTATTTTGATCACCCGTTTTGCGCGGGCGGCAATCTCATCGTCATGCGTGATCAGAATCACCGTCCTGCCCTCCTCGTGAAGGTCCCGCAGGATATCCATGATCTCTCTTGTGGAGCCGGAATCGAGATTGCCCGTGAGCTCATCGGCTAAGATGATGGGCGGCGCCTGCGCAATGGCTCTGGCTATTGCTACTCTCTGCTGCTGGCCGCCGGACATCTCCGCCGGCTTATGGATCATCCGTTTCGCAAGCCCTACTTTTTCCAGCGCTTTTTCCGAAAGCTCCTGCCGCTCTCTTTTTCCCACGCCCCGATAGATGAGGGGCAGCTCCACATTCTCCACTGCCGTCAGGCTGGGGATGAGATTGAAGCCCTGAAAGACGAAGCCGATCTCCTGATTGCGGATATCCGAGAGTTCATTGTCCGACATACTTCCCACATCGTGCCCGTGCAGGAAGTAACTGCCGCTCGTGGGCACGTCCAGACAGCCCAGCATGTTCATCAGAGTTGATTTTCCCGATCCGGAATGTCCGATGATCGCCACAAACTCTCCTTTCCCGATCGTCAGGCTCACATGATCCAATGCCTTCACTTCATTTTCACCAGGATTGTATATCTTACAGACATCCCGGATCTCCACCAATATTTCCATAACACTACATTCCTTTCCTTCCTTAAACATATGCTAAATTGTGCAAGTATCTTTTTGTTGTAATGAACATTTTATTATTAGTTGCGTAAAATTTATTCACAACTAGATATTCGCAGTGTATCATTCTCCAATTCAACAACCACTTCTAAATAGTTACTTTCAATACCTACAGGACTCCCCCATTTCATTGAATTGGTACTTCTCGTAAAATTATTATGATATTGCAAATTATATAAAGTAATTACTTGACCACACACTTCATTTTGGTTATTCAATATATCTTCTGTTTTTGAATCAAAATAAAGTGATTTCCCAGCTGCAGTTTCTAAGATAATATAGGTATATCCGCCATCTGTTTTAGTTGACAGCGAGATATTATCTTTCGTAACAGGGTGACCGATACCAGTATAAAGCAATACGGCGCCAAATAAGGCGGCAAACACAAGACATACGGCGGTCACCGCTTTTAAAATCCTTTTAGATATTTTCTTTTTAATTGCTGCTATTACATCTACAGCATGTTCTCTTACGGGAGTTTCTGCCACATCGATATGCATGCCCGATTTCAGATATTTCAATTCTGTGGCACAATCAGAACAACTTTCAAGGTGTTCCTCTACAAATACCTTTGTGCCCTCACTTACCATATTTTCGAGATACAGTGGTAGCACATCCTGAACAATATTACACTCTTTTTTCATCATCATTCTCCTCCAATCTGTCCTGTATCATCTTTCTTGCCCGATGGTAGGTAACACAAGCCCAATTATCTGTTTTGCCATATAAAGCGCCTATTTCTTTAAAAGACATTTCTCCAAATACACGCCACATAAAAACTTCCTTGTAAGGGTCAGACATCATATGCAGAATTTTTCGTATTTGCCGGATTTCTTCCTGTATCCCGATCTGCTCTTCAATGAAAGCATTTGAATCCGTTATACTTTGAATTTCTATTTCATCAACACTTACCATTCTGTGGCTTTTTTTCATATATGAATAGTATGTGTTTTTCGCAATCTGACAGATCCATACACGCATATCACAATCGCCGCGGAAATCTTCAATGGATTTCATTGCTTTTAAAAATGTTTCGCTCGTAATTTCCTCTGCTATATGCTCATCACCTGAAAGTTTCCAAATATAGCGATATACCGATTCAAAATAAGTACTGTATATCTGTTCAAACTCCATTACGCTACCACCCCCTTTCAATAATAAGACTCCACAGTTAAAAAAATCTTACAAACATTTTAAAAATTTTTTAATACCAAAAAACGACAATTTAACGTTTTTTCGCCAACTCAACATTTTACAAATTTTGTTATAGCATAATACATGCTTTCTCATATTAGTACCCACTATCAAATCCTGCGTTCATTATTCAACTAACTTTATGTAATTAAGGAATTCCTTTATATCTCAGCCACGGTATAATTGATTGGTCGCGCCTCCAAACATATACCCAAATATCTATCTCTTGATATTAGATAGTAAACGGTAGATAGTGCGTACCTCGACAGTAAGGACAAAGTGTGTGACAATAGACTATATTTCTATCATCAGTAT
>VSNH01000101.1 GCA_009774215.1 Lachnospiraceae bacterium | reverse complement strand
AATCCGGTGCGGGAAACGCTTTAATCAGCGTTTCCCTAGGAGTTGCCTTGCAACTCCGTCTCACGCAGGAGAATGCCCAAAATGCGGTATCCTCCGTACGGGTTTGAGTTAGAATTTTGCAGAGAAAAAGGGAGAGCGGTGCGCTTTGGCATGTCGCTCTCCCTTTCTATTTCACGGGCAGGGTCAGCAGAAACAGCGCGCCGCCGCCCGCTGCGTCGGTGACGGTCAGCGTTCCCTTGTGGGCTGAAGCAATTTCCCGGGCGACAGCGAGCCCCAGCCCGTGATGACCTTTTTCGTTCTTTGGCGAGGCCCGGTAGAAACGGTCGAAGACTTTCTCTTTCTCCTTGTCGGGAATACCGGGGCCATTATCCTGTACACCGATGGAGATTTCCTTGCCGTAGGCCCCGTCGGGAATGAAGAGGAGTATGGCGCTTCCGGCAGGCGTGTAGGCAAGGGCGTTGTGAAGGAAAATATGACATACCTGTCGTATCCTTCCGGGGTCGCAGGCGCAGAGCGGAAGCGCCGACTCGGGAAGGCGGATGGAGAGAAGGTGTCCGCTGTCGGCGGCCAACGGCAAAAAATTTTCGTAAGTCTCGAGGAGCAGTGTCTGTAAATCCGTCTCCTCGATTCGTAGAGTCAGTCCGTGGCTGTCCGCGCGGGAGAGTGTGAGAAGCTGTTCCAGCATGTCGGCCATCTGCGCCCCTTCCCTTGCAATCACCTGAAAGAAGGACTTCTGCTCTTCCGGAGACGCTTTCTCACAGGCGGAGGCGTTGGAGAGGATGACGGCAAGCGGCGTGCGCAGCTCGTGGGAGACGCTTGCGATAAAGCGGTTCTGGCTTTCCTGAGAGGCCAGCAACGGCTGTAAAAGTCTTCCCGTAAAATACCAGCAAAAGAGCGCAAGGAGGCAGAGGGAAGAGAGAAACAGGATGAGATAGAGAAGCAGACTGCTTCCGATGCGTGCGTAGAGAGGCTGCAGCGACTGCATAAAGCAGACCTGCAGAATGCTGCCGTTTTTAACAAATTGTCTTTGGTAGCAAAGAACCTCGGGCAGCGGACCGCGTCTGCCGACCGAGATGTCAGCGGTTTTTTCCTGTGGCTGCAGAGTGCGGCCGCCGCTTGGCTCTGAGAGATAGTGAGCGTATTCGGGAAGAAGCCGATTGGCGTGATCCTGATTGTGAAAAAGCTCCACGCCGTTGTCCCACAGAAAAATGCGCAGTCCCGCGCTTTCTTCACGGGCAGCCAGCCAGCGGGAAGTGAGGACAGTCTGTTCGCTGATGGATTCAAACACAGTGTACGACTGGCTTGCGAAGGAGGACAGCTGCATGGAAAACTGCTGCCTGAAGGAAAAATAAAAGCAGACGCCGAGCAGTGCAGCCAGCAGAATAGAAAGGACAGTGGTAAAAAGTTTGGTCAGCCGAAGCCGTACATTCCGATACATAAAAGTTCCCCTATTCTTCGTTGTTGTATTCCAGACGGTAGCCGTGACCGCGCCGGTTGACGATGGCGACGCGGCTGTCCAATGTTTTCAGGCGCTTGCGCAGGAAATAAATATAGTTGTCCAGGTTGCTGCTCTCCACGGAGGTGTCCAGCCCCCATACCTTGTGCAGCAGCACGGTGCGCTCGGTGGTTTTGTCACCGGCCTGCAGAAGCAGGCGCATCAAATCGCCCTCCGTCCGGGAGAGGGCGCACTTTTTATCTCCGCATATCAGGCTGTTTTCCGCGCTGTCCAGAGACAGGTCGCCGTAGGAGAGGGAGGTGTCTTCGAAAGCATTTTGACGGCGGAACAGAGATGCGATTCTGGCGGCGAGCTCCGGGTAGGCGAAGGGCTTTACCAGATAGTCGTCCGCGCCCGCGTTGAGCCCCGTCACCCTGTCGTCCACCTCACCGAGAGCGGAGAGAATGATAACGGGAGTCAGATTTCCCTCGGCGCGTATGCTGCGCAGAATGTGCAGGCCGTCCTCGCCGGGCAGCATACAGTCTAGCAGGATCAGGTCGTAGATGGCCTGACGGATATACAGCATGGCCTCCCCGCCGTCGTGGCAGCAATCCACGAGATGTCCTTCCTGCTGTAACTGCCAGGAGACGGCGTGACATAAATCTTTATCGTCTTCGATGATCAGAATATTCATGGTATGTTCCTCTGTTCTATATCCGCCGTGCGGATTTGCAAAACGATGCATAGCTTTTGTAAACATTCTATCACATTTATTCTTTAAATAAATCCTAAATATTTTAGTATTTTTAAATTATTTTGATTTAGAGATTTCTTAGAAACTTCTTAGAAGATATTTAGAAGGAGTTTTTATTATAATATAGTTAAACTTATGTACAGGGGGCGACATATGAAGAAAAAAGAACGGGTGCTTTTGTATATCATGATATGCGCCATGTGCGCGGCGTTTTGGGCCTGCGGCGGTCAGGCGGAAGAGATTCCCATGGGGCGGTATGCGGACAGGGAGGTGAAGCTGCCGCCGGGGACTTTTGAGTATATGCATCCGTGCCCGGACGGTGGCTATTACCTGTACGGTCTGGATACGGAGCTGACCTATGTGGATGCGCAGGGCGGGAACAGGAGTAAAGACCGGAGCTGGGAGAATAATGCCAATATCCACGCCAAGTATGAAGTGGGGGTGTCGGATGACGGCGCGTCTGTCTTTGCTTATACGCCAAAATTCTGGAATGATGAGGAACTGGAGGCGCTGTGGATTGCGGGGGACATCAGTTATCTGTATTATTATGTGGATGAAAAGGGGCAGATACAGGCGCTGGAACCGCACGGCGAGGGATATGAGAAGGGGACAAACCTGAATACGTTTGCCTTTTCGCCGGAGGGTGAATTGTATGCGGCATCCAATAACGCGGTGTACCGGGTCAATGTGGAGAACGGAGAGGCGGAGAGCCTGTTTGCCACGGAAAAACAGGTAAAGTCCATTGTCTTCGCGGGCGACGTGATGCTGGCGGCGGATGATGGGAAAGCTTATTTTTATGACAGGGCGGAAGGAAAACTGCTCGACGGAAACGACGCGCTGGATGCGTTTTTGTCGAGTCACAGCGTCGGCGGTCTTGTGATGGCGGTGTCCGACAAGGATATCCATGTAAATATTATGGATGATTTCGCAGGTGCAGCGAATGACGATGCCGGAGAGGCAGAAGGAGCATCGGATAGAGAAGCCAGCCAGGAAGCTGCCGATGCAAACACGGCGGGAGGCGGCGGAGACGCGCATATTCTGTACATGGCATGTCGCACGGGGCTGTATCGCTACATATGGGGCGGTTCGGTGATCGAGCAGATTGCGGACGGACAGATGACCGCGCTCGGGGATACCCAGCGAAGCCCCCGCTCCCTGCAGGTGCTTGACAACGGGGAGTTCCGCGTGATGTTCAGCGGCAACTATATGGTGGAGATGTATTATGACGAGACGATTCCCGCCAGACCGGCTAAGGAGCTGACGGTGTACAGTCTGGAGGAAAACGGCTGGATCCGCTATGCGGGACAGCTTTTCCAGAAGGAGCACCCGGATGTCCTTGTGCGGTATGAGACCGGAATGGACGGTGACAATGCGGTCGGCAAAGATGATGCGCTGAAAAACCTCAACACGCGTCTGCTTGCGGGGGATGTGCCGGATGTGATCGTCATGGATCAGATGGATATCGAACAGTATGCCGACAAGGGTGTGCTCAAAGAGCTTGACGGCATCCTGCAGCCCTATCTGGATGACGGCATTTTGTACCGGAATATCGTTGAGGGAATGCGGATGACGGAAAAGGAAAAAATATACGCCGTACCGATGATGGTTTACCTTCCACTCTGGCTTGGCGAGGAGATGTATCTGGAAGGAGAGGACAGCCTTGACGACATTGTGGCGGGCGTGGAGCTGGCAAGGCAGAAGCATCCCGAAGGACCGATTCTCTACACCCTCTATCCCAAGGACGTTCTGCTGCAGACCATGCCGGTCTGTCTGCCCGCATGGACAAAGGAGGACGGCAGTCTGGATGTGGAGAAGCTGACGGCGTACTATCAGGCTGTACGTAAGATGTGGGAGACAGACAGCGCCGGATTTGATGATGCAGGGCGGGAAGCGTGGCAGAAAAACAATATGGAATGGTATGAACCCGAGGATATGGACATGGCGGATATCGGATTTAATTTTCAGTACGCCGCCCAGCAAAACTTTGGCGAGACGTGGCTGCAGCTCGGCTTTCTGATGACCCCGCAGGTCGGCATGACGGGCATTCATGTGAACAAAGCGAATATGGCGGCAGATTGGCAGGAGAAGGAACTGGAGGATGTGGTGACGTATGGCGCGTATACGGGACAGGCGGACAACGTCTACTGGGCGAGGACCATCGTAGGGCTGTGCGAGCAGGGAAAAGAGCCGGAGCTTGCGGAAGCATACATGAATCTTTTGTTCTCCGATCCGATGATGAGAAAGTGGTGGCTGGATAAACCGAGGAATCATAGCGGACTCACGATACGGAAAGATTCCCTGAATGACATTCTGGATATCAACAACATAGAGTTCAGCCAGACCATGGGATTTAAGGATCCCACCGGGATCAATCGTCCGAATTTCTGGCCAACGGAGGAAGAGAAACAGTGGCTCTATCAGATGATGGAGGACGCGTCCTGCTGTTACCGCCCGGGAACGATGCTGGAGGAATGCGCGATGGAGGTCGGCGCCCGGGTGCTTGCGGGCGAGCTGACGCCGGAGGAAGGGGCGAGAGAGGTTGAGAGGAAGATGGCGATTGCGATGGAGGAGTAGGCGGCTTTTGTTTCTGCTGCCTGGATTTGCGGGCGTGCTGCTGTTTTATCTGCTTCCCTTTTTTGAGGTGGTGCGGCGTTCGTTCTTAAAGTCCGGCAACAGCGCTTTCGTTGGGATGGACAATTACCGCACGGTGTTTGAAAACGGCGCCTTCTCGCTGGCGGTGCGCAATACGTTTCTGTATATGGCGGTGGGCGTGCCGCTTCTCATGGGAATCAGTCTGCTTCTGTCGCTGCTTTTGAGAAATCTCCTGCTGCGCCGCAGGCTGGTGTCGGCCATGCTTTTGCCGATGGCGGTGCCGGCGGCGGTCATGGTGCTGACGTTACAGATTTTGATAGACAGGCAGGGAGTCATCAATGGAGTGTTGACACATGTGTCGGAAAAAATAGCGGCGTTCCCTGCCTTTGCCGCGATCGACTATCTCAACACCGAATGGGCGTTAGTGGTGGTGGTGTGCAGCTTTCTGTGGAAAAACACAGGGTATATGGTCATTCTCTGGCTGGCGGGACTTGCCGCCTTGCCGAAGGAAGTGGAGGAGGCGGCGCAGGTGGACGGCGCGAACAGGTGGCAGAGCTGGCACTATATCATCAGACCGGGGCTTTCCGGCAGCTTTTTTACGATCGGAATGCTTTCCGTGCTGCAGATTTTTAAAAGCTACAGGGAGGTCTGGATGGTGGCGGGCAGCTACCCGCAGGAACACATTTATTTTTTACAGCATCTTTTGCAGAACTGGTATTTAAAACTGGAGTTTGACAGGATGGCGGCGCTGACGGTGATTTTGTCGCTTGTGCTGCTTGTGGTGTGTTTGTTATTACAAAAGAGAATGGAACCGGAACGGTAGCAGAGTGAAAAGAACTTCTAAAGCTCAGCAGCAGAGGATGCTTCGCTAAGAAACTCCATATTTGCTTCGCAAATCACTTTCATGCAGGAGAATGCCTAAAATACGGCATTCTCCGCATTTCACAGAACGCAGTCATAGGGGGTGGTGTGAGAAGTATGGGAAGGAGAGAGGAAACGAGATGGGGAATAGGCGGAAAGCCCCGGCATGGGCGGCGCGGATGCGCAGCAGATGGCGGAAACAGAAAATGGCATGGCTTGCTGCGGGAATCTGTGCGGCAGCGGCGGTTCTGATTTGCATGCCCCTTCTGATGATTCCCGGCGGCTCCCTAATGGACGGCGCGGAGATGAATCACATTTTGTCACCGATTCTCGGAGAGGGGAAGGGTTTTGCGGTATGGCATCTGATTCCCGTTTATCCGACGATGGCTCATTTCTACGGGCTGTTGATTGAGTCGCCCGCGTTTTATCAGCTTTTCTGGAATACGGTGGGGATGACGGCGGCGATTCTAGCCGGACAGCTCGTTGTGGGACTGCCCTCGGCATGGGCTTTTGCGGCTTTTCGTTTTCGGGGCAGGGATTTTTTGTTCGGGCTTTATGTGGTGCTGATGCTTCTGCCCTTTCAGGTGATGCTGCTGCCGCAGTACATTGTCTTACAGAAACTGCACTTGTATAATCACCCCGCGGCGGTGATCCTTCCGGCGATCTTTTCCACCTTCCCGGTGTTTATCATGTATAGGGGCTTTACCCAGATAGACGCGGAGATTCTGGAGGCGGCGAGACTGGATGGCGCGGGGGAATTGCAGATTTTTATCCGTATCGGGCTGCCGCTTGGAAAGATGGGAATACAGGCGGCTATGGTTTTGAGCTTTCTGGAATACTGGAATCTGGTGGAGCAGCCGATGGCGTTTTTGGAGGAACAGGCGGCGTGGCCCCTCTCTCTCTATCTGCCGCAGATCGGCATCGGGCAGGCGGGATTTGCCTTTGCGTTAGCGGTGGTGGTGCTGATTCCTGCGCTGTTTGTCTTTGCGCTGGGGCAGGACGCGCTGGAGGAGGGGATTGCGTATATCGGGGTCAAAACGTGAGAAACGCGAAAAGCACTTTTAAAGACGTTTCGTGTAAGAGAATGCCTGAAAAGCGGCATTCTCCGTATAGAGTTGAAGCTGAAATGGAGAAATTGGGATGCAGATGGAATCGAAGAAAAAGCTTTGGCGCGGATTCATGCTTTTCATGGCGGTTATGCTGATTATGACATATGTGTCACGAATGGTCTATGTGAGCCGGATGCCGAGGGTAAAGTGGAGAACCCCAACGTCGGCATCCATCCGCAATCAGGTTACGGCGGAGGGGACGGTGGAGGCGGTCAACGCGCAGGCGGTGATCGGACTGGACGGTCTGCTTGTGGAGAAGGTCTGCGTGGCGGCGGGGGACCGAATGGAAGCGGGTACGGTTCTCTATGAAGTAAATACGGAAGATTTGCTCGCGCAGCTTGCACAGCTCAATGCGCAGGAGGAAGCGTGGCAGAAGCAGGAACAGGCAAAGCGCCGGGACGCGGCTACGAACGCTGCCCGGGCGCAGGAAGATTATGACACGACTGTCATAGAGCTGGACAGAAAAATTGCGGAGGAGACCAAGAAGCTGGAAGAATTGATGGAGGATCTGGAGACACATATGTTTCGCATTCCCGAGGAGGATGCCTCCGACGAGATCTGGATTGCCTGGGCGGACGAGCGGCTGCGGTTTGACAGGGAGATCGCGGAGAAAAAGCGAATGATCGAGGATGCGCAGCTTGAGAAAGAGAAGCTGCTCAGACAAGCGGACAGAAACATTGAGGATGCGAAACGGGCCCGGAGCGCGGCGGAAGGTAATCTGGATCTGGGGGCTTCCGGCGTCGGTCAGGTACGGGAGCGGCAGGAACGGATCGCGCTTTTGACGGAACTTTCCGAGAACGAGGGCAGGGTGGCGGCAAAGAGCGCGGGCGATGTTCTGGAGGTGATGATGCAGTCCGGTATGCGGATGGGATCGTCGGCCGTTTTGCGCTATGCCGACGATGCGGGCAGCAGGATATTCCACACGGTCATCACGCAGGAACAGAAGCCTTTCGTGCATACGGGGGACACAGTCCGGCTTACATTCCCGGGCAGCGCGGAGGAAGTATCCGAGACGATTGATTCCATTGTGCAGGAAAACGGCGGTTATACGGTGACAATCCGTCTGGCGCAGGGCGTGGCGCAGGGGCGCACCGAGGGCGTGATGGAAGTGAACTCCACATCGGAAATTTATGATTTCGTAGTGCCGTTAAAGGCGCTTTACAACGACGGCAGCAACGCGATTTATGTGCTGGAGGAGAAGGAGGGGATCCTTGGCACGGAGATGAGCGTCAGAAGCATGACGGTGCGCCTGCTTGACAAAAACGAGGACTATGCGGCGATTGCCGACGAGCTGCTGTCGGGCGATCTAAAAGTGGTAACGGAGTGCGATCGGGAACTGAAAAACGGGATGGCAGTCAAAGTGTGGGAGTAAAACAAAAAGAGAAAATGCCTGAAATGCCTGTATTTTGGCATTTTGTCTGCATCATTGCTGCAATTCACACCGAATAATCGTAAATGGATGCAAAATCTGACGTGCGTGTGAATTGTAACGCATTCTTCGCAGGAATTTGGAATTGCTTGATTGGATTTTGCTAAGGCGGCTGTTTGATGGTATAATGGTCGCATGGCTAAGAAAAGATCACGTAAATACAAAAAGAAAAAGAGAATACGGTTTCACAGAAGTTTTTTTCTGCCCTTTTTGATTACACTGACGGCGGCGGTGGCGCTGGGGGTTCTGGCGCTGGCGGCGCATCAGTGGATTATGGAGCCGGTGAAGACGAAACCGGCGGAGGTTGTCCGGTCGGATCACGGAAATGAGACGCCAAGAACCGAAGGTGTGGAGCCCGTGGAAAAGGAGGACGCCGCAGGAGACGAGGAGGAGAGTGTCGAGGCAGAGCCGGAAACGGTTTCCAGATATCAGGAGGAACTGGACGATCCCGCTTACATGGAAGAGAACAACATCTATACGGTGAAACCGGCAGAACCCGGCAGGGTGACCATGACATTTGCGGGGGATATTCTGTTTGACGACCATTATGCCATCACGGGTACGGTGCGAGGGAGCGGCGATATCTCGCAGGGGATTATGCCCGAGGTGATCGAGCGTATGCAGGCGGCGGACATTATGATGCTCAACAATGAGTTTGCCTACTCCAATCGGGGAACGCCCACGGCGGACAAACAGTTTACGTTCCGTGCCAGACCGGAGACGGCGGCATATCTGACGGATTTGGGCGTAGATATCGTGTCGCTGGCGAATAACCATGCCTATGATTACGGACCGACGGCTCTGGAGGATACACTGGATACCCTGCGTGAGAAGGGAATCCCCTATGTGGGTGCGGGACGGAATATCGCTGAGGCGAGAAAGCCGGTCTACTATATTGTGGGGGATCTGAAGATAGCTTTTGTGTCGGCGACCCAGATCGAGCGGCTTGATACGCCGGATACCAAGGAAGCTACGGAAACCTCGCCCGGCGTTTTTCGCTGCTGGAACGGGGCGAAGCTTCTGGAAACGATCCGTGAGGCGGCACAGAACAGCGATTTCGTGGTGGCTTACATACACTGGGGTACGGAAAATCAGGCGGAACTGGACTGGGCGCAGTTAAAGCAGGCGCCGGAGCTGATTGCGGCGGGGGCGAATCTGGTGATCGGGGATCATCCCCACTGCCTGCAGCCCATCGGTGTGATTCAGGGCGTGCCCGTGATATACAGTCTGGGAAATTTCTGGTTCAATTCGAAGACATTGGACACCGGTATGGTTGAGGTGACGATTGACGAGACGGGAATCGTGAGCTATCAGTTTATCCCCTGCCTGCAGAGCGGATGTAAAACCACGCTTCTGCAGGGTGCCGAGAAGGAGCGGGTGCTCGCCTATATGCGCGGCATTTCTGAGGGCGTGCGGATTGATGAAGACGGTTTTGTGAGCTGGTAAGGCGCAGGCGGCGGGCGCTCGGGACGGAGAGGCTTGCCGCAGTGTTGTTCGTATCAATGCAGTATTTTTAAAAATATCATTTTTAATGTAGGATGATGAAACTTTCCCGGCGGTTGAATCGTATTAGTAGCAGAGGGATGAAACCCGGTCAGAGGCCAAATTTATACAAGCGGTTATTTGGCACGTTATCTGCGGGAACAGATCGTCGGACAGAAAGGAAGACAACTATGAATATAGGAAATCGTTACGCTACATGGATGCACAATACGCCCGCCACGGGATACGGAAACCGCCTGGCGCAAGCGGGTAAGTCGGGACGCGCATTTTTGGATGGAATGGAAGAAAATGACAATAATGTCACAAACGATGCGGCGGGAAAAGCAGAGGCGGAAGAAAAAGGCGAAGAGAAAAAAACGGACGATATGACCTACCGCGAGCAGATCCTGGCCCATATGGAGAAGATGGCGAAAAAGGTGAAGGAAGGCAAGGTGGAGCCGACCTTCCAGACGGGCGCGCAGTCTTTTACCAGAAGGGAATGGGAAAAGCTTCTGGCGGATTTTGATGACGCGGAGGAGGCTTTGCAGGAGCAGATCAAGGAACTCATCGCGGAAGTGGAGAAGCAGGCGGCAAAAGAGGCGATGAGAAGGGAAGCAGAGGGTAAACCTGACTCCGACAGCGCGGGGGCGGCTGTGACAAACGTGTCAGTTCCTGAGGCGGCGCAGCCGACGGTGGAATCGGGAGGCAGCGTGGTGAATCCTGCGGCATCCGGGAACAGCGGCGCAGCGGCACCGCCGGTGTCTCCGACAGTCACAGGCAGCAGTTCGGCGGCTTCGGGGATAAAGCCGCGGGAGCTGGACGGCATAAACGATAATTGTACAGACGTGGAGGTGACAGACCCGGAGGAGCTTGTGGAGCTTCTTACGGGTGAGGTGACCAAGAGCACCTTCCCCACCGACGATCCCAAAAACAAGCATTGGTTTATCACCTGCTACAGTCAGGACGGGATCTGGTGCAAGGAGGCTTATTATGAAAACGGCAAGTGGGTGAACAGGGACTGTTTCAAGCTTTCCTACACGGAGCCGGGACAGTATGAGAAGGTGATGGCATTTATACAGCGGTTTCCGCAGGACGCGAACCTTCGGTTTGCCTGCCGGGAGGAATTCTGGGAGGATTTCCTTGCGGGAAAGATCGACGAGGACGATTTCGTCAACTTCTTTGAGACTTCGACGGATAAGGACGGCGTGCCGAGTTATACCTATGAGAAGGACGGAGCCACTTACATAGATCGTGAGAAGGCGAAGTATGCCAAATATATGAACGGCTTTGGCGCGCATTTTTACACGGCGGAGGAGATGGATCTGCTCTGGCGCGGGATCATTCACGAAAACCGCAAGGGACTGCAGAAGATTTCCGACTACGACGGTCAAATGACGGTTCCGGAAGATGCGAAAACGGGGGATGAAAAGGAAGAGGATGACGACCTTGAAACGAAAATCATCACCAAGCCCGACGGCTCTACGGTGCTGGAGATCAAGACAAGCTACGGCGTGATGGAGGTGGAGATCACCGAGGCGCAGAAGTTCGGACTGCAGTATGAGGCGCGTCCGGGAGCGCGGGGCGGCAGAACCATGTCGGCAGGAGCCTTTGCACATGCGGCAGCAGCGTATGGGAACGGGGAGGTGTGATATGGGCATCAGCGGCATAGGAAGTCGGAATACTTACATTTATAATACACAGACGGGAAAGCTTTCGTCGAAAGACGGGCAGCAGGACGCCTTTGTGGATTACTTTAACGGGGATATCAGTGGTGACGAAGATGATACCCTGAACGGGTTTGACAGGGCAAGAAAAGCGGATATCAATAATCTGATTGAGGTCTGGGCGCAGGTTGACAAGAGCCTTTTTAACGACCCGGGTAAAGTGGAATATGAGATCACCACGGAGACTGTTGACGCGGTGACATCCACCGTACAGGTGGACGGCGGCAAAATTTTTACGTGCTACAGCGGCGGCTTTTTTACCTGTATTGATCCATCCGAGCTTTTTCAAAAGGCGGGATCGTTCCAGACATGCGAACATAAGGACTACGACTCTTCTGACAACAGTGTCAACATTGCCGTGGGCGATGTGTTTGACCTGGGAAACGGTTACAGGCTGCGTGTAGGCAGGGATCAGGTTTACGGGGAAGGGCACGGATATCGAAATGGGGAAAACGACGAAAAGATGCAGGCGCTGGCGTGGGGGCTTGGTGCGCTGATCCACTTTGCGGAGGGACAGTGGTCTGCCGCCATGCTTGAGTTTGGGGACAGGGCGGCTTCAACGTCCGACGGGAGCGACCTGATGGGAGGCACGACGCCCATGCTGTTGGAACTGCTGCGGCAGCTTGGCGTGGATACCGACCGGGAATTTATCTTAAACGGCACGAAATGTGAGGTGCGGAACGGAAAAATCCGTGAGGTCGGCGACAGGTGGGGCGTGGCGCGCAATGTGCGCGACGAGGCGATCAGAAAGTACGAGGAGGAGATGTCACGCCCGCTTTCGGGCAGGAATGAATTTTGATGAGATAATTAATGAGATCAACCAAGAGGTGAAGAAAGGGATTTTCTCTGAATGTTATCAAGGGCAATCTTGGTGTAATGCGGGCGTATGGAGCTGGTGATAAAGAAAAGGATTGTACCCAAGGTAAGGAAATGTAATCATGCAGTTAGATTATGTGCCAGAAATTTGTCTTTTAGAGCTGTGCTTTAAATGGGTTGGTTGGAGGGGAACCACTGTTATGTGATTGTTGGGAGAGTATTGCAAGATATGCATCAAATAAGGGCTTTGAATTATCTATGATTTCTAATGGTATGTTAATAGATGATACCATATCAAAAAATAAAACTGTCAGGGATAAAACTAGTTGCGTAGTTTCATGTCGGAGAATTATTTTTCTAGGGGATGAATATGACGTTCATAACATTATAGAAATTTATAAAACGTTTTTTTGATATGTATACAGTAATTGCTAGGGAAACGCTGATTAAAGCGTTTCCCGCACCGGATTTGCGCCGCGAAGCGGCACATTCCTTTGCAAATCCGTGTGCATCCGCCGGAGGCTCTAAGGAAGTGCTGATTTAATCAGCGCTTCCCTAGATAACATAAAGCAGGCTTAAATTTTTGAAAAATATTATGGGAAATTTATGAATAAGAATTTTTATTTTGTGTGGACTTCAAGATTGATTTCCATTTTAGGAAGCAGTTTAACGACATTTGGCGTTAGCGTCTGGGTCTATGGAGAAACGGGAAAAGCGACGCCTATGGCTGTCACCATGCTCTGTTCAATATTGCCGTCTGTTATTTTTGCACCATTAAGCGGTATAATCTGTGATTATTTTAATCGTAAGAAAGTAATTTTTATAGCAGACTCGATAGCTGCCATAACGAGTCTAATGCTATTGATGTATCTTATGATACACCACTTTACAACTTTTGAGCTAAGCTGTTTCTCTCAGGCATAGTCTTCGTAAGGCTTTGATAACAGCCATTGA
>VSNH01000100.1 GCA_009774215.1 Lachnospiraceae bacterium | reverse complement strand
GTGTAGATCTCATTGCTCCGCATAACAATAGAAACAGCATTAAACTTCTGAACCATTTCGGGATCAGAACTTCTATGACAAGCTACCACGAATATAATAAAGTAGAAAAAGCAGACTACCTTGTGGGACAGATGCGGCAGGGTAAAAATGTGGCGTTGATTTCCGACGCGGGAACCCCGGCTATTTCCGATCCGGGGGAGGTGCTCGTGCAGAAATGTCAGGAGGCGGGCGTTACGGTCACTTCCCTGCCCGGGCCGACAGCCTGTATCACGGCGCTTACCCTATCGGGACTTTCGTCGAGACGGTTCTGTTTCGAGGGTTTTCTGCCGTCGGATAAGAAGGAGAAGGCGCAGGTTTTCGCGGAGCTTAAGGAGGAATCCCGCACGATTATACTTTATGAGGCGCCCCATCATCTGGTGCGGACGCTGGGGGAGCTTTATGAGGCGCTCGGGGATCGCAGGATTACGCTTTGCAGGGAGCTGACGAAAAAGTTTGAGACCGTGCTGCCTACCACGATCGGGGAGGCGCTTTCCCTCTACGAGCGGGAGGAACCGCGCGGGGAGTATGTGCTCGTGGTGGAGGGAAAGAGCCTGCGGCAAAAGGAAGAGGAGCGGCAGGCGTCCTGGCAGAACATGACGGTCGAGGAGCATATGGCGCTTTACACGGGAGGAGGGATGGACGAGAAGGCTGCTATGAAGCAGGTAGCAAAAGACCGGGGCGTGCCAAAGAGGGAAATTTACGCGGCAATTCACGGCACGGGAATGCGATGACCGGCGCATTCTGTGAGAATATGAGAAATTTATCAATATTTCTTGTCAAAGTGATTGACAAAAGTCCCAGAATCCGTAAAATTATGATTGACAAATGTCAGACCAGATAATATACTTTGAATGTCAAACTATTTTAATGACGAAAAGGAGAACAGGAAAATGTTAGAGAGAGTGATTGAGATTATTCAGGAACAGTTAAATTTGGATGGCGTAGAAATTACCGAGGATTCTTCTTTCAAGGACGATCTTGGCGCGGATTCTCTGGATTTATTTGAGCTGGTTATGGCTTTTGAGGAGGAGTACGGCGTGGAGATTCCTTCCGAGGATTTAGAGCAGATCACGACAGTAGGCGCTGTAGTTGAGTATATGAAGAGCAAGGGCGTAGAGGCGTAAGCCGGCGGTAGTTTATGGTTTAGAAAATTGCCACAGCGTGAGGGAATCGAGGGCATGGGCGCTCGATTTGAGATTTGAGGTTTATAGAATGAAGACAAAAATTACGGAACTTCTGGGGATTGCATATCCGATCTTTCAGGGCGGAATGGCATGGGTCGCGGAATACCATCTGGCGGCAGCGGTATCGGAAGCGGGCGCGCTTGGCATTATCGGCGCGGGCGGCGCGCCGGCATCTTTTGTGAGGGAACAGATTCAGAAGACGAAGGAACTGACGAAGAAGCCTTTCGGTGTGAATGTGATGCTGATGAACCCGGAGGCTGACGAGATCGCAAAGGTGATCGTGGAGGAGGGCGTCAAGGTGGTTACCACCGGCGCAGGGAATCCCGGTAAATATATGGCGATGTGGAAAGAGGCGGGAATCAAGGTGATACCCGTGGTGGCAAGCGTCGCTCTGGCAAAGATGATGGAGCGCGCGGGCGCGGATGCCGTGATCGCTGAAGGCACGGAGTCCGGCGGACATATCGGCGAGGCGACGACGATGACCCTTGTGCCGCAGGTGGTGGATGCAGTCAGCGTTCCTGTGATTGCGGCAGGCGGTATCGCGGACGGCAGAGGTTTTGCGGCAGCTATGATGCTGGGCGCGGAGGCGGTTCAGATGGGTACACGGTTCCTGACGGCAACGGAGTGTACCGTACATGAGAATTACAAAAAAAAGGTGATCGCGGCGAAGGACATCGATTCCGAGGTCACCGGCAGGGCGAATGGGCATCCTGTCCGTCAGATCCGAAATAAGCTGACTAGAGAATACCTGCAGATGGAAAAGAACGGCGCATCTCTGGAAGAGATGGAGAAGCTGACGCTCGGTTCCTTGCGCAAAGCGGTGGTGGAAGGCGATGTGGTGACCGGCACCCTGATGGCAGGGCAGATTGCGGGCATGGTCAACAAAGAGCAGTCCTGTGCGGAGATACTCGAAGAGATTATGGATCAGGCGGAAATTTTGTTGAAATTAAAATAAGGGGCACTACGCAAGATTCTGAAAAAGCAAGCTGCGTGGCTTGCTTTTTTCTCAAATAAATACTTTGAAATTCAAAATATCTATGAAGTTAAGGGGAATCACACGGGAAAGGAAGGTATGTAATTATGGGAAAGACTGTTTTTATGTTCCCGGGACAGGGAGCGCAGTATGTGGGAATGGGAAAGGATTTTTATGAGCAGATTCCGGTTTGTAAGGAGATGTTTGAACTGGCCGGAAAGGCAAGCGGTCTGGATGTGGCGGCGCTCTGCTTTGAGGAGAACGAGCGGATCAATATTACGGAGTATACGCAGATCGCCATGCTGGCAACCGAGGTGGCTATACTGAAGGCTGTGGAGGAGAAGGGTGTGAAGCCCGACATCACAGGCGGTTTAAGCCTCGGCGAATATGGCGCGCTTGTCGCAAGCGGCGTGATGAGTCCGGAGGATGTATTTAAAATCGTGCGCAAGCGCGGCATCTATATGCAGGAGGCAGTACCCCAGGGCGGTGCGATGATAGCGGTGCTGGGTTTAGATACGGCAGTGATCGAGCAGATTTGCGAGGAGACGCCCGGAATGGTGACGATCGCGAACTATAACTGCCCGGGACAGATTGTGATTACAGGTGAGGAGGGCGCGGCGCAGGCGGCGATGGAAAAATTGACGGCGGCAGGCGCAAAGCGGTGCGTACCGTTAAAGGTCAGCGGTCCCTTCCATTCCCCGCTGTTAACCGGAGCGGGCGAGAAGCTGGCGAAGGAACTGGAGACGGTGGAGATTCACGATATTGCCGTTCCTTATATCGCCAACGTGACGGCGGACTATGTGAAGGACAAGGCGGATGTGAAGCCTTTGCTGGAGAAGCAGGTGTCATCTTCCGTGAAGTGGCAGCAGACGGTGGAGCGGATGATTGCGGACGGCGCGGACACTTTTATCGAGATCGGACCGGGCAAGACGCTGTCCGGGTTTATGAGAAAGATTAACCGGGATGTAAAGGTGATTAATATAGAGAAGGTTGAGGATTTGCAGAAACTTCTGTAAAAAGCGGACGCTCAATCGAAAGTGATGGAACATGCTTTCACTTGAGCTGGTTATGATAAATGAAGAAGTTTTGCAATTTGGAATGAAAGAAGAAATAGGAGGACAGACATGTTAAGTGGAAAAGTGGCGCTCGTGACAGGCGCGGGGCGCGGGATCGGGAGAGAGATCGCGCTTACACTTGCGGCGTACGGCGCGGATGTGATCGTGAATTACAACGGGTCGAAGGAAAAGGCGGAGGAAGTCACGGCGCAGATTGAGGCGATGGGGAGAAAAGCGAAAGCGGTACAGTGCAGCGTGGCGGATTTCGAGGCGTGCGGACAGATGATCACGGATGCGCTTGCAGAGTTCGGACACATCGACATTCTGGTAAACAACGCCGGGATTACGAAGGACAATCTGGTGATGAAAATGACGGAGGCGGATTTTGATGCGGTCATTGACACCAACCTGAAAGGGACGTTTAATACCATCAAGCATATGTACCGCTCTTTATTGAAGCAGAAGGCGGGCAGAATTATCAACCTGTCCTCTGTCAGCGGGGTGCTCGGTAATGCGGGACAGGCTAATTACGCGGCTTCCAAGGCAGGTGTGATCGGTCTCACCAAATCTATGGCGAGGGAGCTTGCAAGCAGAAACATTACGGTGAACGCGGTCGCGCCCGGGTTTATTGATACGGACATGACGCAGGCGATGACAGACACGGCGAAGGAGGCGACTCTCGCGCAGATTCCGTTAAAGCGTGTGGGCACGCCGAAGGATATCGCGGAGACGGTGGCGTTTCTGGCGAGCGATAAGGCGGCGTATATTACGGGACAGGTGATCTCGGTCGATGGAGGGATGGCGATCTGATTATTGGCAATGCGACGCTTAGGCGGGATCATATTCTGCGTCGCCGCGCTTTCACTTGGGCTGGATATTGTACAAAATAGAAAGATATGCAGATAGCGGGGAAATAATAGAAGAAGCAGTACGGAAAGGAGTTGGAATAAAAAAGATGAGCAGACGGGTAGTAGTGACAGGCATGGGTGCGATTACGCCCATTGGGTTGAGCGTGGACGAGTTTTGGACAGGCGTGAAGGAAGGAAAGATCGGTTTCGCACCGATTACAAAGTTTGACACGACAGATTTTAAGTGTAAGCTTGCCGCGGAGGTCAAGGATTTTGACGGCAAAAATTACATGGATTTTAAGGCGGCGAAAAGAATGGAGCCTTTCTCCCAGTACGCGGTGGCAGCGACAAAGGAAGCTCTGGAGGATGCGGGTATCGATATGGAGAAGGAAGATCCTTACCGCGTAGGTGTGGCGGTTGGTTCCGGCACGGGTTCCTTGCAGGCGATGGAGCGTTCCCATACGAGACTGGTGGAGAAAGGACCGGGCAGAATAGAGCCGCTGTTTGTACCGCTTACGATATCCAACATGGCGGCAGGAAACGTGTCGATCCAGTTCGGATTAAAGGGAAAGAGCATCAACGTGGTGACGGCATGTGCGACGGGCACCAATTCCATCGGTGAGGCGTTCCGCACAATTCAGTACGGGGACGCGGAGGTGATGGTGGCAGGCGGTACGGAAGGCAGTGTGTGCCCTATCGGAATCGGCGGTTTCTCCGCTTTGACGGCACTTTCCACCAGTGAGGATCCGACGAGATGCTCCATTCCGTTTGACAAGGAAAGGAGCGGTTTTGTCATGGGCGAAGGCGCGGGCGTTGTTGTACTGGAAGAGCTGGAGCACGCGAAGGCAAGGGGTGCGAAGATTTATGCGGAGATAGCGGGATATGGCTGTACCTCCGACGCGTATCACATCACTTCCCCCGCTGAAGACGGTGCGGGCGCGGCGAAAGCGATGGAGTATGCGGTGAAGGACGCGGGTCTGAATCCGGAAGACATTACCTATATCAATGCGCACGGAACGGCAACGCATCATAACGATCTTTTTGAGACGCGGGCCATCAAATTGTTGTTTGGCGATCATGCGAAGGACATTAAGATCAACTCCACCAAGTCCATGGTGGGCCACCTTCTGGGTGCGGCGGGCGCGATTGAGTTCGTCACCTGCGTGAAGGAGCTGCAGGAGGGTTATATCCACAGGACCGTCGGCTATCAGGTGCCGGATGAGGAGTGTGACCTGAACTACTGTAAAGAGGCTTACGAGGAAGATTTTGAGTATGCGCTGTCCAATTCCCTTGGATTCGGCGGGCACAACGCAAGTTTACTGGTGAAGAAATTTCGCGATTGACGGCGTGTCTGTGTTGGAAGCTACCATGTGCGTAATGATAGCAATATTGAGATTGCGTTTTAATGATCTACAAAAATTTATGCAGAGAGGAGAACAGACATGTCTTTAATGGGTGCAAAGGAAATCATGGAGATCATTCCCCACAGACAGCCCTTTATGCTGATTGATACGATAGAGGAGATGGAGGAGGGGAAGCGGGTAGTCGCAAAGAAATGCGTATCCTATAACGAGCCTTTCTTCTCGGGGCATTTCCCGCAGGAGCCCGTGATGCCGGGCGTGCTGATTGTGGAGGCGCTGGCACAGACAGGTGCGGTGGCGATTTTAAGCCAGCCGGAATTTAAGGGTAAGACCGCTTACTTCGCGGCGATCAACAATGCGAAGTTTAAGGGAAAGGTAGTTCCCGGCGACGTGCTGACACTGGAGACGGAGATTATTAAAATAAAGGGACCCATCGGCGTAGGGGCGGGAAAGGCTTATGTGGACGGGAAACTGGTGACACAGGCGGAACTGACTTTTGCAATTGGTGAGGCGTAGGATCTATAGCCGGTTCATTCCACGGACGAATTGGAAGGATTTGGCGGCGTAATATTTGAGGGGCATAACAGTTGCTGATATCAGGCGCGTATCGGAAGGACAGGGAAAAATAGATGGGAAATGTGAAACCGTTAAAAATAGGAGACTTAGTGGCCCGTGTGCCGGTGATTCAGGGCGGTATGGGAGTGGGCGTCAGTCTTTCCTCTCTTGCCGGAAATGTGGCGAAGGAGGGCGGAATCGGCGTGATTTCCACGGCGCAGATCGGCTACCGGGAACCGGATTTTGACACAGACCCGATCGGGGCGAACCTGCGGGCCATTGGTACAGAGATCGCGAAGGCTAGGGAGATTTCCAAAGGCGGGATTCTGGGCGTCAATATCATGGTGGCTACCAGAAAATATGAGGAGTATGTAAAGGCCGCGGTGGCTGCAGGGATCGACCTGATTATTTCCGGCGCGGGACTGCCCATGGATCTGCCAAAGATTGTCGGGGCGGCGAAGACGAAGCTTGCGCCTATTGTGTCCAGCGTGAAGTCCGCGCAGGTTATCATGAAATATTGGTGGAAAAAATACAGCAGACTGCCTGACGCTGTGGTAATCGAAGGACCTCTGGCGGGCGGACATCTGGGATTTCACAAAGAGCAGCTTGCGGATATCGAGGGATTACACTATGACGATGAGGTGAAAGCGATCATTGCACAGGTAAACGAGACTGCGGCGGAGCACGATGCGGAGATTCCGGTCGTTATGGCGGGCGGTGTCTATATCCGTGAAGATATGGAGCAGTATTTGGAAATGGGGGCAGCGGGCGTACAGATGGCGACGCGGTTTGTTACCACCTACGAGTGCGATGCGGATCCGGCATATAAGCAGAGCTATATTGACGCGAAAAAGGAAGATATCGTCATTGTGCAGAGTCCCGTCGGTATGCCGGGACGGGCGATCTTAAATCCCTTTATGAAGCGGGCGAAGGAGGGGCAGATTCCGCATGAGAAATGCCACCTCTGCATCAGCACCTGCAAGGGGGCCGATACGCCTTACTGTATCACGGACGCGCTCGTAAATGCCGTGAAGGGCAAGGTGGACGAAGCGCTGCTTTTCTGCGGCGCGAACGCATACCGCGCGACGCATCTGGAACATGTGAGGGATATATTGGAGGAATTTGCGTGAGGGCAATGAGCAGTGCGCAGACAGGGGAATAAGCGGAGACCAGCCCGCGAGCGAGGGACACCGAAGGTTTCACGGGCGGCACTGCGGAGTGAAGGGAAGGCCAGGGGAATAAGCGCGGCGGAGAAGGTAGAAAGAGGAGTAACATGAAAACTAGAATCATAGGAACGGGGAGCTGTCTGCCAGAGACAGTGGTGACAAACGATGATTTGTCCAAGGTAATGGACACTTCGGATGAGTGGATCAGCAGCAGGACAGGAATCAGGGAGCGGCATCTGGCGAAGGATGAGACAACGGCAAGCATGTCTGTAGAGGCGGCAAAGCGTGCCATGGAGAACGCGGGCGTGACGGCGGAAGAGCTTGATCTGATTATTCTGGGTACGGTGTCGGCGGATTTCGTGACGCCTGCTTGCGCCTGTGAAGTACAGGCGGCCATTGGCGCGGACAATGCGGTCGCTTTTGACATTAACGCGGCCTGCTCAGGCTTTATGTTTGCCCTGAATATAGCCAATGCATATATACAGGCGGGGATTTACAAAACCGCGTTGATTCTGGGGGCGGAGACGCTCTCCAAGATCGTGGATTGGGAGGATAGGAGTACCTGTGTACTCTTCGGTGACGGAGCAGGCGCGGCGGTGGTGCGCGGCGACGAGCAGTACGGACTGCTTGCTTTTGACCAGGGGTCTGACGGGAAGAAGGGGGATGTGCTGGCCTGCCCGGGTCGTTCCAATAACAATCCCCTGATCCGGACAGACCAGAGGATTCAGTTTGTGCATATGGACGGACAGGAAGTCTATAAGTTTGCTGTGACCACGGTGCCCGCTTCTTTACAGAAGACCATTGAGACGGCAGGGCTTACGCCGGACGATATCGATTACTTTGCCTTGCATCAGGCGAATATCCGCATTATCCAGTCGGTGTCAAAACGGCTTCACATCACTGAGGATAAGTTTCCGATCAGTCTGGATCACTGTGGAAACATTTCTGCGGCCAGCGTGCCGATTCTGCTCGATGAAATGAACCGCAAAGGGCTGTTAAAGACCGGTATGAAAGTTGCATTAAGCGGCTTTGGCGGCGGTCTGACATGGGCGTCAGCCGTCATAGAGTGGTAATAGCGTGAGAAGAACTTCTAATCATTCGCAGCAAAGGCTGTTTCGCGGAGGACTTCTAAGTTTCATCCCGATTTGAGTCACAGCAGAGCTGTGACATGGCGGTTAATTCGCTTTCAGCGTCATAGCAAGGGAGGAAATCTTTTCCAAAACCTCCTTGCAGGAGTTCATATTCTTCACGGAAGTCTCGGAAGTGCGGAGACCTTCGGTGGAGGATGCGGCAACTTCTTCGCTTGTTGCGGAGAGATGCGTTATATTTTCGGAAATGGTATCTGTGGAGGTGAGTATCACATTGACGCTCTCCTCCGTATTTTTTACTTTTGCCGCCAGTTCGGTCATTTCCCGATGGATATTTTCAAAACGACTGCGCATATTTTCGATCATATCGTTCTGTGTCCGCACGGAAGCGGCGGATGCTTCAATACTTGTATTTGCCGATCTTGCGTCGCTGTTCAGGTTGGCTATGATAGCGGTAATATTGTTGGACGCCTCCTTGGTCTGTGCGGAAAGCTCCCTGATTTCGTCCGCCACCACGGCAAAGCCTTTTCCCGCTTCGCCGGCTCTCGCGGCTTCGATGGAGGCGTTCAGAGCAAGCAGGTTTGTCTTTCCGGCGATGCTTAAAATCGTGCCGATAAATTCCTGCACATTGTCGATCTGGGCGGTCAGGCGGGAAATCATCTGTACCGTCGTGTCGCTCGCGGAGGCAACGTTTTCAGCCTGTTCTTTTAATTTTTGTATTTCCTCGGAACCTTCCGAGATGGTCTGCATGGTTCTGTCGGAGGCGTCCATCATCGCCTGTATCTCACCCTCGGCAGTATCGGAAGCCGAATGGATCTCCACGCACATGGTGGCCTGCGCCTGAATGGCGTCGGCGGTGTTTTCCGTGCTGTCCGCGATATTTTCCATGGCAAAGTTGCAGGTGTCTACACACTCTTTGAGTTCTTCCACCATCTTCATGGCCTCTGTAAAGTTGGCTGAGATTTCGTCTGCCACCTGACTCATGGTTCGGGTAGTCTGCTCTTGCTCTTTTGCCGTATCCGTAATGGAAGCCATATTTTCTTCGTTGAACCGGATCAGAAGGCGGGTCACCGTGATGGACGCGAGAGCCATCAGCAGCAGGGAGAAGATTTCCAGAATTGAGTGGGTCATATAGTCTCCCTCAGAAGTATAGTTGATGCCGATACGCAGCACATTGGCGAGGATGGCAACGGCGTTGCCGCAAAAAGCAAGTTTTACGTTTAAGAAAGCCAGTGAGGAAACGATTAACGCAAATACATAAGCATAGATGCCGACGTTTCTGTTCAAAAGAACGATTACTACGTAGGCGAGGGCGCAGGAACCCATGAGAGCGACTGAACATGCCTTGGTTTCCCTGTTTTTAATGAGTGCAAAAACACTGACTAAGACAGCGACAAGGGAAACCCCAATCTGTATCCACACTCTCCGTGTGCTGTTTCCTGTCAAAATCGACAGTAAAAAAGTAATCAGATAATAGCCGAGTATTATCATAACAACAGGAAAAATTTTGGAATTGGCAGCTTTGTATTGCTCTTTTGTCATAACGGAACCTCCTCACATAGAAAAATTAACAGAAACAAACGCAGATCAAAAGACCTGCGTTTATTATAATACTTTTTGTGTTAATATACAATTAATTGATGAAAAATAAGAAAAATTTGTACATTAATGCCAAGAGCTATTCTTCGCTCCTGATGCGGTCGATCAGGCTCTCCTTTTTCACTTTCTTGTTGATAAACAGCGTAATTGCTGTCTGACCAATCAAGAGAACCAATGTAAGCCCCACGGTTTCCCAAAGGGGATAGTGGTAACGGCTGATGCTCATAAGGTGCTCCTTTTTCGCCCAGAGGAACAGCAGATATCCGGCTGCGTTGCCGAGAGTGAGGCTGATAAAGAGCGTGCCCGCGGTGAAGACAAGCCCCTCCCCGGAGAGCATGCGCACAAGCTGCCTGTCGGAGAGACCGAGAGCTTGCAGAATGCCCAGCTCCTTTTTGCGCGTGACAATACTGGTGATCATCGTGTTGATCAGATTGATAAAACCGATCACGGCGATCAGGATCAGGAGCAGATAGAGCGGATTCTTTGTCAGATCTATGGAAGAGTGTCCGATCGCCAGTTCTACATCCATGGCATAGAGTGTAAAATGTTCATTTTCCGCTACAATTTCCGTGAGCGCTTCCTTTACGCTGTCATAGTGCGCGTCGTCCACATGCAGGTAGATGGATGTGGTGGGATCGCAGGTCAGTCCCAGACTGTTCCATGTATCTTCTGTCATAATCAGGTAGGTATAGTTAGCGTCCGGCTCTGTCAGGGCACCCAGTGTTACCGTCAGGGGAATTTCCCGGCTGCCGTCGTGGAGGGTGATCGGGAGGACATCGCCTATGGAAAGACCGTACTGGTTAAAGGAGTAAGCATGGGTGCAGACGATCTCATTGTTGGCCGTCATGCGGTCGTAGTCGATGCTGCCCTGTACCAGATAGGCGTTTAGTTCCGCCACATCGTCTCTGGTAAAGTAGGAGAGCGGCAGGTGATTCTCGTAGTCCTCGTACATGGGCGACTCCATATCGGTGGAGGAAATGATCTTACCGGGCGCACGCTCCACGGATTCCACGCCCTCTATGGAGGACAGTCTGGAAAGAAATGTCTCGCTAAAGTATTCCTGCTGTACCAGATTTTCCAGATTGTTTTCGGGATACTCCTTATCATTATAGATGGCATAGTCCAGAGCAATGCGGAAATCGCCCTTGGGGATGTTCCTTCTCGCCAAGTCTTCGGCGCTGACGCTGCATAGTACGGCGGATACACATATAAAGAGCACACAGCTTAAGCCCATGGTGAGGATGGTGACGGCGGTACGTCTTCTGTTGCGCGTCAGGTTGGCAAGGGTCAGCGTGGACACCTTCACCTCGGTGTGTCCCTTGCGGCTCTTGCGGTCGCTTGTGTTTTCCTGATAGCGGATTGCTTCCACCGGGGAAACCTTTTTCGCCATCCGTATGGGCTTACGCAGGGAAATAGCCACAGTAATCAGCGATGCCACCGCTGCAGTGAGCAGCACAGGCAGAGAAAACATGTGTATTTGCCCGATAACTGCCTCCGCCGCGTCGCGGGAGTAGGAACTGATGGCGGAACCGCTGCTGTATGCCCACAAAGCCAGCGGAAACAGCAGGTAAGGCAGCAGGAATCCAAGTAACAGCCCCACGGGAACCGCAAAGGCGGAAATGATGGCGCCCTGCCAGTAAAATAATCTGGCAATCTGGCGTCCCGATGCGCCCAGCGCCTTTAACTTGCCGATCTCCTGCACGTCAGTGATCACGCCCACATAGTAGATACTGTAGATCACCAGCGAGGAAAAGAAGATCACGATCAGACCGATGACTGCCATGATCGCCATGGCTTCCGTACCCGGGTCAGTCGCGGTGAAAAGATACTCTTTGTTTATATTTACCTGTCCCTCGTCCAGTCCGATATCCGCAGCGACAGCGTTGATTCGGTCTGTCATTTCATCAAAGGTCAGCACTTCCTCCCCGTAGACGCGAAGGGTGGCATACGGCTCGGATTCGTAAAGCCCGTCCGCCTTGTAGCTGTCTAACAGGGCTTTGGAGACACGGGCAGTCCACATCAGGCGGCTGTCGTCGACTTTATCGGAGATTTCCACGTCCGGTTCCAAGCCGCTGATGGTAAATTCTTTGGTCACAATTTCCCCTTTGCCGCCTACACGAAAAGAGAGCGTTACCTTGCCGCCGATGACAGGCTCTGCGCCGACACGGCGGAAAAAGGCGGGGGAGGAGCAGATTTCGTTTTCCGCTTCGGGATAATGCCCGGAGGCAAGCGTCACAGAGTGCAAGGAGGCGCCGCCGTCTGCGGACTGTTCATCCTTCAGGGTCTCCTGATAGGAAAGGGCGCCGTTCATCTTTCCATTTTCAATATCCGCAAAGCCTTCCGTGGTGGATAGCGCTTCCACCTGAATATGATTTGACAGGACATTTACCTGATCGGGCGTTAAGCCGCCAAAGCGGGCATGATAGTCCGCCTGAGCGTATATCTGCCGGTTCATATCCAGTGCGCCGGTGCCGACCGTGCCGATTGCCATGAGCAGCATGGTGGTGAGCATGATGGCAATGCCGGTGAGCATGGTGCGGCTTTTATTGTAGCGCAGCTTACTCAGTGCAAGGCTCCTTACCGTATTAGTTCTCTTCATCGGAATCAACCTCGCTTTCCCCGGAGGAGAGGATGCGTCCGTCCGCCAGAATGATCGTGCGCTCCGCCATCTGTGCAACTTCCTCATTGTGGGTGATGACCACGAGGGTCTGTCCGTATTTCGTGGCGGATGCCTTTAAGAGAGCCATCGTCTCATCGCCGGTACGGGTGTCCAGATTGCCGGTGGGCTCGTCGGCGAGTATGATGGAAGGCTTTGCCGCAATGGCTCTGGCGATGGCGCATCTCTGCTGCTGACCGCCAGACAGGGTGTTGGGGAGATGTTTTACTCTGTCCGAAAGCCCAAGCGTCTTTATAATATCGTTTATAAACGATTCGTCTATGGGTTTGCCGTCCAGTCCGAGGGGAAGGACGATGTTCTCCCATACGTTGAGGGAGGGGATGAGATTGTAAGCCTGAAAAATAAAGCCGATTTTGCGGCGGCGGATTTTTGAGAGCTTTTCTTCCTTGAAGGAGGCGATGTTTTCCCCGTCGATAAAGACCTTGCCGGAGGTGGGATTGTCCAGCCCGCCCAGCATGTGAAGTAGCGTGGACTTGCCGCTGCCCGATTTGCCGACGATGGAGACAAACTCGCCCTGCCGGATTTCCAGATTGACGTGATCAACGGCTTTGACCTGATTGGCGCCTGTGCCGTAATATTTGCATAAGTCCTCAGTTTTTAAGATAATGTCCATGTGCTTTTTCATATACGATCCTGC
>VSNH01000010.1 GCA_009774215.1 Lachnospiraceae bacterium | reverse complement strand
ATCATAATAGTAATAAAAAGGAAGACTTTTTATATGACAATTACAGCAAAAGAACTTAAAAACAATCTTGGGAAATATCTACAAATATCTGCTACGGAAGATATCTTTATCACAAAATACGGAAAAGTAGTGGCAAAGCTGACCAATCCATACCATGACAGAGTGGAAACCGCAAAATCATTATTTGGCATTCTGCCGAAAGATATAGATATCGAAGATCCAAAAATAGAGAGACTGGCTATGAAATAATTACCTCTCTTGCTTCACTGCCCCTCATCCGAGGGGCTTTTATTATATTCTTCTTCAATTATCGTATTTTATCCTGCAATCCTCTATCTGTCTGCCCCATTATCAATTCACCCTTTTTATCTATGATGTAAGGTAAGCCTTTTAGGGACTTACCAACAGATAAAAAGGAGTGTGAAATCACATATGTACAGAAACGAAAATGTTTCCGCCAGAACCAAAAGCAGGCTGGCAAAGGAAGAATGTTTTAACAGGAATATTCCCATATTAAATATACTCTTCTACCTCGGAGGTGGATTTATGCTGAGAAAGCAGGCAGTTACGCTTGTAAGGATTTTCTACCAGATAGGTGAGCATAAGGCAAATGATATGTTTGCCGACCTGCTCTCCAATGGCCTGTTGATCAAAAAACAGGCAACTGATACGAAGACCTGCCTTTATATCATGACCAAGTTTCCGCTTGCCATGTACCACGAATGCAGCACAAGAGATTCCTGCTCTGTCAAACTGAATAACAGGAAAATCTGGCACAATATTTACAGGACTGAATTCCTCATAAGACAGGCTGTTCCGCTGATGGAGCAGCTTGGCATGGAACTGACCTTACAGAATCTGCTGAATTTCTTAACAGACTACTGTATCTCCGTTTTTACAACAGAGAACCAGATGTCAGTCTATCAGTTATACGGAAAACTGTACGAAAAGTTCCCTATCAAAGACAAGGAACTTATCGCCTCTGGTTTTCCCCGTGTATCTGATTTTATGAATGATTACTATAAGATCACCGCAGATCTGTATCATCACCAACGGAATTTTCTTGGATATAAGATTGATGATGACTATTCTGATTATATCGACATAAAGGAAAAGCTGGAACGTGAAAAAGACTTGATCACTTCCCCAAAGGAATACAGGAGATACTACTATTCCCTTTTCAATATGACAGCCGCAGGATTCTTCTTCATCGGGAAGCCAACAGGGAAAAATATCACCATCGGCACATTCGATAAATGCAACAATATGTATCTCAAGAAGATCTATGAGAACATCATCTGCATCTATCTCATGTTGGAAAGGTATCTTGGTTTCTTCCCACAGATAACCCTGCAGGTGTATATGTCGGATGCTGACAGGATTCTTTCTTTACGGGACAAAGAAAATGAGCAGGGTTACGATTATTCCCGACAGGAAAAATCAGGACTCACCAAACGGGACAGCTTTTTCCAGAATATGAGGATTCCAAGACAGAACTGGAATGATATCCACGTAGATTACATCTACTACCCGTTGAAAGAAAAGTATCATTTATAAGCGTGTGTTACCGATCTATGACCTCAGAAATTTGCATTTCATCAGACTGTCTGCATTCCGCAGGCAGTTTGATTTATTACAATATCTGTTTTAGCTTTCTTTACGTTTCTATTATTGTTATAATCTTTACAGAATCATATATAAATCCATCCCCATTCCAGAAAGGAACCCTGCATAAATGAAAGATAAGCTATCATACAGCCAGCTCTATAACGAATTGGAAATATTAAACACTTCTGCTTATGACTGTTTCTTTAATGGAGATTTTGAAAAATTTCAGAATACAATAGATGAATTTACCGATTCAGGTATCATGGAGCAGGAAGAATTTGCAACGGCAAGAGAAGCCTACCGCTACTCTTCTATGCCTTTTACCTTTGACGGCATATGGATCAGTGTAGATTCCCGCAATCCGCTTGACAGGCTTGTTATGGATATCGCTGGACCATCTATACAGGAAATCCATGAGAGGGATGTAATGCCAGTCTATGCCTATATGGTAAAGCAGGCAGAACTGCAGGAAATAAACCATGAAGACAGTAAAATTGCGGGCAAAAGGTATGCTGCCTTACAGCATTATAAAGAACTATACAAAGATTTATATAAAGACCCTTTTTCTACAGGAAATTTATGGAGTATCCCACTCGTAGCAGATGCCGAAAAACATAAGATGGTCTATATTAATAGAATCACTGAACTTGCCGCTGCCCGCAGTAAGTTCTATGCAACATATGATTTTACCTCCCTACCGTTAAACGGCATGAAGATCATTGATAATGAAAAATTGCGGAACTTAGATCCTGCCGAAAAAATCAAGTATCTGACAGGAACTCTTGATAATATTTATGGCAACGTCAAAAACAAGATACGTTGCACTGACTACTTTTCCTTTGACGGTTATGAGAAAATCCTTGCGAGCAACTATCTGCAGGGAAAAGGAATAGACAGGAAGAACTGGAAACGATATACAAAGGGATCTCTGCCAGCTAAATTTGACTTTTATCTTCAACTTGCATTTTATTTAACTATTCCATCATCCGATGAGATAGAAAAATTTATGAATCTGCATGGGTATTCCATCAAAAGCCCTATGTTACTCTTTTGTGATATTTTGGGTGGAAATCATATTTTATATAGAGACTTGTGCAGATGGATCGATGCTGGTATCGACTATAACCTGATCAACGAAATGTGTGGGCTAAAACTGGAACTTAAAGAAATCAGAAAAAAGTAATGAAAGAATATCCCGTCAATAAGAAAAAGCAGTCCTAAGGCAAGGCTGCTTCTTCTTTAACAAACAAATTTTTCATTTTATAAAAGGAGAAAGGTGATTACTATGATAAATTTAATGTGCAGAGCCAAAATGTATGCTTTTGCTTCATATATCTAAAAACCGTCATCGTTGCCATAGAGGAGTTTGCAAAAGCCATATGAGAATAGTTTGTGCTCTGCAAGCCAAGGTATTTCACCTTCCTTACTATAATATAGATGGTATCAAAAAATATATCGCTTTTTTTTGTATGATCCAGAAATCACCAGCTTAATATTTTTTACTTAATGAAAATGATGATATTGTTTTTTACCTAATTTTCCTTCCAAAAGACCTATTACTCATATTTTCCTTTTGTTTTTGCCCCTTTCTTGACCTTGAGAAAGAAGCGAAGTTTCGCACCCTGATTGGGTAGCATATTTTACCCAACCCCATACCCAAACCATTACCCAAATCCACCTGAAATTATGATAACTTATGATAAGTTACGGAAACCGACTTCTTCCACAAAAAACCCTTGCAAACGCCTGTTTATCAGCATTTACAAGGGTTCTCCTGTTCTGATTCAAATCGGTCTGTAAAAAAGTTTACATTCCCATCTGCTTTGCCACTTCCTCCGCGAAGTTCTCCTCCTTCTTCTCCAGACCCTCTCCGGTCTCGAAACGGACGAATCTCTTCACGGAAAGGTTCGCGCTATTCTCCTTCGCCACCTGCTCCAGATACTTCGCAACGCTCTGCTTGCCATCCTCAGCCTTCACATAGATCTGCTCTAAGAGGCATACCTCTTTCAGTTCTTTGTTCAGACGACCGTTTACCGCACCCTCGATTACCTTCTCGGGTTTGCCTTCCATCTTGGGATCGTTCTTGATCTGCTCCGCGATGATCTCCTTCTCGTGCGCCTTGAACTCCTCGGAAACCTCGTCGGTGGACACATACTTCGGATAGAGAGCCGCCACCTGCATCGCGATGTTCGTGAGGGCTTCTTTCACTGCGTCGTTCACTACATCCGTAGCCGCCTCGACGATAACGCCGATTCTACCGCCGCCGTGCACATAGGTCACCGCGCAGCCGTCCGCCGCAACCACCTTCTCAAATCTTCTGATGCTTAAGTTCTCGCCGATCACTGCAACCTTGTCCACCAGCGCATCCTTCACGGTCTTGGACTCATCCAGATGCCATTTCTCACTTAAGAAAGCGTCCATGTCAGCCGCGTCAGACTCAACCGCCTGCTTTGCGACAGCCTCCACATACGCCTGGAAGTCTGCGTTCTTCGCTACGAAATCGGTCTCGGAGTTTACCTCCACAACCGCCGCCGTCTTCTCATCCTTCACCGCCACACGACAAAGACCCTCGGCTGCGATTCTGCCAGCCTTCTTCTCCGCCTTCGCCTGTCCGTTCTTTCTCAAATATTCTACCGCCGCATCCATGTTGCCGTCGGTCTCGTTCAGAGCCTTCTTGCAGTCCATCATGCCCGCGCCGGTCATCTCTCTCAACTCTTTTACCATTGCCGCTGTAATAGCCATCTATTTTCCCTCCTGAATTATCATCTATAACTTTACCCTTCGGCCCGCGTCTTCGCAAAACCGCATCTTCCGGATTACGCCTCGTCGGCTTCCCCTACCTTTTCCGCCTCAGCTTCTGCCGCATAACTGTCCGCTTCCGCGCCCTGGTTCGCCTCAACGACCGCGTCAGCCATCTTGGATACGATCAGCTTCACCGCACGGATCGCATCGTCGTTGCCGGGAATGATATAGTCAAGCTCCTCGGGATCACAGTTGGTATCGCCGATACCGATCAGCGTAATGCCCAGCGTATGAGCCTCCTGCACGCAGATTCTCTCCTTCTTGGGATCTACCACAAAGATACAGTCGGGTATTCTGGTCATCTCCTTGATGCCGCCCAGATTCTTCTCCAGCTTCTCCCACTCTTTCTTGATCTTGATGACTTCCTTCTTCGGCAGTACCTCAAAGGTGCCGTCCTCGGACATTCTCTCGATCGCTTTTAATCTCTCTACTCTGGACTGGATTGTCTTGAAGTTGGTGAGCATACCGCCAAGCCATCTCTCATTTACATAGTACATACCGCAACGCTCAGCTTCCGTCTTCACCGCATCCTGCGCCTGCTTCTTCGTTCCTACGAAAAGGATCGTGCCGCCCTGCGCCACCACGTCAAATACCGCTCTGTAAGCCTCGTCAACCTTGCCCACAGACTTCTGCAGATCGATGATGTGGATACCGTTTCTCTCCGTGAAGATATAGGGAGCCATCTTAGGATTCCATCTTCTCGTCTGATGTCCGAAATGAACACCCGCTTCCAGTAACTGCTTCATTGAAATAACGCTCATAGTTCTTCTACCTCCGTTTGGTTGTCTGCCATATACCTTGCGCCTCCCTGCCACCACAATCGAGTTCTGCTCGCCGCGCGGCCCGTATGCTGTGAAACAGCAAACTTCCATATGCGGGCCTGCACATAAAAAGGGCACCGGCATGGGCTGGGTATATGTGATTAATTGGATTTCGTGCGTTTCGCGCACACTTAGATACTATAACACAAAAGAATCCCCCTTACAAGGGGGATTCCCGAAAATTTTACCATATATGTAACTATTCAATCTTTACGTATTCGCACACACTTGGCCGCATATGCAAAGTCCTGAGCTGAACTGTTACCCGTATTTATCCGCTTAATTGTGGAACATATCCACGATATTCTTCAGCTTCACCACATTCTCCGAGTTGGTCTCCATCAGCTCCGCATTGCCCTCCACAAGCTGGGATACGTCCAGCGTCTTCTGCGCTATATTGCTGATATTGTTGGCAGCATCACTCACTGTCAAGGTGATGTTGTTGACCGAATCCGCGATCTCCACGATCGCCGAAAGCAGGGTTTCCACCTCAACGCCGATGGCCTTCATATTTTCCTCGAAATCGGAGGCATCCTGCGTATATTTCTCCGCAACGCCCATAAAGTCGCTGTAATCCTTAAGCACTGTCCCCTCCAGGAAGGAAAGAATCTCTTGCAGGCAGGACTCCATATTCTCAACCGCCTGATTCACCTCCGTGGTGATGCCGTTGATATTGCTCACCGTGGAGGACGTCTGGGATGCCAGCCCGCCGATCTCGTCTGCAACCACAGCAAAACCTCTGCCGGCCTCACCCGCTCTCGCCGCCTCGATAGACGCATTCAATGCAAGCAGGTTCGTCTGCCCGGAAATATCCAGAATGGACTGGGTGAGCTGGTTAATCTTCTCCACTGCCCGCGCCTGCTCCATAGCCGCCGCACTCTTCTCCTGCACGCCCCGGTACATCTGCGTTGTCTTATTCTGCGCCTCTCCCGTCGTATTTTTCAGATCGCCGGCGCGCTGCTTGCTCTCTAAGGACGCCCGCTCACCCTCTCTGGAATTGTCCCTGATCACCTGCGCGCGTTCTCTGATCTGGCTCACGGTATTGTTCACGGTCTCCATAGCCGCCGCCGTCTCCTGCATAGCCGCCGCAAGGCCCTGCGTCGTCTCCGTGTTCTCTCCGCTCATGCCCTTCACCCGCTCCGTGGTGTCGGAAAGCTTCTCCAGCGTGTCATCCAGATCCGAGTAGGTTGTCTTGATATCCATCACCATGGCGCGAAGGCTTGCCCGCATTTCCCTGAGGGAATTTGCCATGCTGCCGCTCTCATCCTGCCGCTTGCAGAGCTTGTCGCTGTTCTCGTTCTTCGCGAAATCAAACTGCGCCGTCTTAGATACGATATCGTTGATCTGGGTGATCGGCCTGGTAATCACCAGCCCCATAAGCACGCCGATCACTACTGAGATCGCCACCGCGATCAGCATACCCACCACGATCAGCATGGTGATGCGGCTTGCCGCGCTCTTCATCTCAGACTCCGGCGCCGTCAGCACATACTTCATGCCGTTGGTGAGCGTTCTATAACACATGTCTTTTAATTCACCCTGGTAGGTGTAATTAACCGGCAGTCCCTCCTTCGACGGATCCGCCAGCGCACCGGCCATCACACCGGACTCGTCAACCTGTGAAACCGCGGTTCCGGCCTCGATTGTTTTATGGTAAGCGATATTGCCATTGGCATCAGCCAGAAAAGCGGAGCCTGTCTCAAACACCGTCGCATTCTCCACGGTGGACGTAAACTTATCAAAGGCAATGTCCATACCGATAATGCCGATGGATTCCCCGTCAATGACAATGGGGATGACATAGGACACCATATAGACGTTGATGTTGGAATTTAAATAAGGATCCATCCAGGTCGGCTTCCCGTTCTTTACGGGTATGTAATACCAGCCCACATGCTCCAGATCATCAGGAGAATACATGGAGAAATCCGTGGGGACAAGCGCTTCAAAATTTTCTGCGTCGCTGCTCCGGCTCCAAAACACGCCGCTGTCCGGCTCCGTAAACTCCGGATTATAGCGGATATATGCCGTCAGCGCACCCTCCGTATTGCCGCCGATCTCATAAAGCATCTGATCCATGATGACATTGAAGGCATCCACATAAGCCTTATCGGTCTTAAACGCCTGCACATCCGTAAGCTGCTGCAGCGCAACATTATATGCCGTGTTGACAGACTGCTCTACCCTGCTCATCTGCGCGTTGAGCAGCTCTGCCTGATTGGTACATGCATACTGCATTTCCTTCTGGGAATCCTGATACACGGTTTTTCTGGAATTTATGATACTGACCCCGCCGCAAATGAGGGATGTCAAAAGGGTGCATACAATCACCGCCGCCAAAATTCTTGCCTTAATTGATCTCATAATGTCTCTCCTTTTTGTTCTAATGTCTGACTCATCTACGGAAAATGCCTCTTTTCAGGCATTCTCTTACGTGAGACTTAGAACTTCCAAGTCAGCTTTGCTGACTTTGCGATGCAGTCTCTGCCGCTGCGCGCCGGAAGTTCTTCTCACGTTATTGCTGTCCCGTCACAATTCTCGCAATCTGCTCGTCACCGGCATCCGACGGAATGGTAAATATTCCGGGTCTTAGTTTTTTGTCATAACCGTTCGCGCATAAAAAACTGTCGTAAGCGTCCGCAGAGTCCACAACGCCTGCCTCCGCCAGCTTTCTCGCCACCGTATAGGAACCGTCGCCGCTTGCAATGGTCACTGTTTTTGTCCCGCCCGCCGACTTCGTACTCGTCCCCGGGACGTCCTCATCCTGCTTTGTCATCTCGTTGGTGTCTGCGGAAGGCTTCTTTTCCGTCGGCTTCCGGCCTGCATTCTCCGCCGCGTCAGACTCCCCTGACTCCGCCGCAGTCGCCCTGTCCTCCTTCTCCTGCAGAGACTCCGGCGTACCCGCCACAGGCGTCTCCGCATCCGGCACCGGTACCGGCTTCTTCTCTTCTTCCTTCTGCGCCGCCACCGCCACATCCTTTTTTACGGGATCATCCTTCTTCACGGCGTTTTCTTTCTGCACAGGCGCCTCATTCCCCGCCTGTCCGTCCTCCGTGTTCTCTTCGCCGGAAGCCTCCAACAACGTGGAATCCTCAATCATGCCGAGCTGTTTCGCGCGGGCAATAATCTCGTCGTCCGTCATTTTTTCTTTTTTCCCGCCGCCTGACAAGGCAATCCCCATAATAACAGCCGTTACGATAATTCCCAGGCCGAGTCCGCGGAAATAGTATTTTTTCTCCATGCTACATGCCCTCAAACAGATCTATTACCAATTTCACCTCGCCAAGACCGAGGCCAAGCTCCTTGGCTATCGCCATATTAGACTTGCCCGCCTTGTGAAGCTCCAAAATTCTCTCATTACTATTACGCCCGTTATCTTTCCCTTGTGCAAAGCGGATATCCACGCCGTGCGGTTCCTCCGGCACGGACGCAGCCCCTGTCTCCCTGCCGCCAAGCTCTCTGCCGCTGAAGCCGCTGAAATCTCTTCTGCCCGTCGGCTCCTTATTTCCGAAAATCCCCATCTCCGCAAAGGCCGCGCTGGCGGAAAGCTCCGGCTCGGCCACATAATCCGCTTCGGGCTCATGGATGATTTCCACGCGCCTGGGTCTGATCGGTTGAAAATCGTCCTTCTCCGCAACGGGCTCCTCCGACTCCTCAACGGCTGACATATCCCCCGTCTCCTGCCCATAGAACGTTTCTTCCTCCTCCACGGCCGGAAATGCCCGCATGTCCTGCTTTTCTTCCACGGCGGGCAGTCCTCCGCCTGTCTGTATCTCCTCCGCAGCCGGGAATACCCGGGCTGCCTGCACTTCCTCCACTATCTCCAGCGAATAAGTCCCCGCACTGTGGATTGACCACAGATCCGTGCGGGTATCCTCCACCGCGCCCATCACGGACTGTACCGCTTCCTGCACTGCCTCCTGCGCTTCTCTGGCTGCGCTTTCCGCGTGGCGGATTCGCGCAAGCGCGCCTTCCGCCGCCTCCTCAGCCGCCTTTGCCTTCTTCGCGGTCTCTCCGGCTGTGATTTCCGCATCGCGCACCGTCTGCCTGATCTCCTCCGTAACCTGATTCGCCTGTCCGATATCCGCAAGCAGCGTCTCGTGCTTATCGTTAAGCATATCGTAGAGGAAGGTCACTTCTTTATGGTTTTTATTGATTTCCTCCAATACGGTGTCCGAATACTCGTTGACAGCCATAATTTTTTCATTGGCCACGCGCTCCATAGCGCGCTCCGTCTTCTCTATGGAATAGCCGATGGTCTCGTCCACAATATCGGAAACCTTTTCTCTGACTGTTTCCGTCTCCCCTTCCACCAGTTTCCTGATCTCGGCCTCGCTGATTAACTGTACTTCCTCATCCGCGTCCTTCTTTCCTGTCGGCAGAAAATATCCCAAAAGGAATATCCCTGCCCCGATGATAATCAGAACGATCTCAATTACGCTCATGCTTCTCCCTTTCGTAGTCCGGCTTTCCGCTTCCGGACGCTACCCCTGAATGTCAAAGGTACTCACGCCCTTTAACAGCACTTTGCCGTCAGGATCCTTTTTCGCCTTTTTCCTGCTCCGGCCTCCGTCACCGTGATATTCATTACTCCCCTTTTCCTTGGCGTCGAATTTTTTCTGACGGTTTTCCGGCCTGTTTTTTTCGTTGACCCTCTGCGTCTGCTTTTCCACCTGTTTTGTCATCTGCTGACCGAAATTAGTCTGATCCACCAGCCCCTTCGTGTCCTCATTGTGCTTGACAGTGGTAAAATCCTGCGCCCTCGTGATTTGTCCCTGCATCTCCACAAAGCCTATCGCCATAGCTACCTCTTTCCGAAGCATTCCTGCGTCATGGGGGCACTGCTTTGCTGACGCAAAGCCGCAAATCACCAATTTGCGTCTGCCATCACAGACTTTGCAATGCTCCTTTTCAATCTACTCCCCCTTCTGTCTTCCCTTCACGCGGAGAATGCCGCATTTCAGGCATTCTCCTGTGCGAGACTTATATCTTCCAAGGAAGCTATGCTGCCTTGGCAAAATCAGCCTCTGCTGTGAGCGGCTAGAAGTTCTTCTCGCACGTTAGAACGGCGCCATCTTCACATCTCCGCGCTCTCTGATGAAACGACAGTAGTGCGTAGTCTTTGACACCACCATGGACACGTCTCCGATGCAGATCCGCGTGCCAGGATATACCTCCCCTTTTACGCGCACCATGGCTTCCGAAGCGCTCGTCATATGCTTCTGCAGTTCTTCAATCTCATTATTTGCCGCCGCTATCGCATCGGTTTTCTGCTTGTTTAACGCCGCCATGGACTGTATCTGCTGAATCTGCTCCGGGCTCAGCTTCACGCCCTTTGCCAGCTTCTGCTTCGCGGAAAGCAGCGTCGGCTGTACCGTCTGCAGAAGCTTCGTGTCCTCACCGATCTGTTTCTGGAGCTGATTGATGCGCTCCTTCAGCTTGGGATCGGTTCCCGCCTCCACGATGGTATCTGCTCCCATCTCCGAACCGAGGGTTTTCACATTGATGCTGCCCGCCGCGCTGACCTTTCCACCTGTGATAAAGCCGCGCCTGCCATCCACATTGACTTCACCGCCCGCCGTTACCCTGCTGTGCAGGATGGACTCCGACGCCACATACCCCTGCGCCTCCGCGGTTACATTTTCCAAAAACTTCGCCACAATATTGCCATCTGCCCTCAGCACGCCGCGGCCCATGCCGTTCATGCCTCTTGCGATAATAATATTGCCGCCCGCCGTAAGCTGCGCGCCTTCCACGACACCTTTCACCATAATATCGCCCTTGGCTTTCACCTGGAAGTTCGTAGCCACGTTGCCGTTAATCTGTACATTTCCCTCATAATCAATATTGCCGGTGGAATTGTCCACATTCTCCACCATAAGCTCATCGGAGACAAAAACCGAGCCCTCCACCAGCTCCACATGCCCGCTCACCTGGGCCGTGAGCACGGTGCGATCCCCGGAAATATCAATATTTCGTCCAAACTTAAGTGTTTCCTTGCGCACCTCCGCGGGCAGAATCCGGTTTCCCGAAAGATCCTCTCCCGGTTCGCCCGGCACCTCCGGATGCAGAACCGCCAGCACCTCTCCTTTGTTACAATGATTTAGTATATTCAGATGAAAGAAATCTACGCTCCCGTCCTCGTTCAGCGTAGGCTTCGCTTTTTTATCCGTATTAAATTTATATTCAATCCAGGCATGTTTTCCCTGAACGGGTTCACGCCCCTCCGCCACCAGAATCTCCTCCAGATAGTTTCTTTTCGCAAAGAAACCCGCAATGGCCTCCGTGCGGATGCCGCACTTAATCCCCCGAAGCTGCAGATCTTTGATCATCTCTTCGGCGGTCATATTTTCGCCGCCTTCGGAAGCGGCGTAAAACTTTGCAAAGGCCTGCATCTTGTCAGGCCCGACCCTCAGCTTATAACATTCTCTCTCGGGAAACCTCGTCTCATTCCCGACACGGATTTCCTGCTCCTCCTTCACCACGTTCTCCACCGCCCGCTTGAGCGTCGGCAGGTCGCAGGCGTAATCCTTCATCGTCAGATACTCGAGCACATCCGTCACATCGACAGGCTTTCCCTCTCCTGTCGGCGGAAACAGCTTGAGTGACGACGACCCTTCCCTGTTCACCAGTCTGAAATATCCGTTCATATACCCCAGCCTCTACTTTCTCTTTTCCGTATCCGTGAGAATACCGATGTAGTTCCCCAGTTTTCCTCTCATCTTCTGTAAAGCTCTCGTGTGGAGCTGCGAAATTCTTGACTCGGACACCTCCAGTATATTGCTGATTTCTTTCAGGGTCAGATCCTCGTAATAATATAGAACGATCACCTTGCGCTCCTTTTCCGTCAACAGCTCAAGAGCCTGCGCCAGCATCTTCTTGAGTTCGTCTCTCTCCAGAATTTCTTCCGGCGAATCGAAGGCCGCGCTCTTTGTACTCCCCGCCTCGTTGGAAACCTCGCTCCCCTGCTCTAAAAACTCATTGAGCGACACCACATTGGTGATCTTCATCTGGGACTGCCAGTCGATGTACTCCTCATCCGTAATTCCCAGAAGCTTCGCGATCTCCTCATCCGTGGCGCTCCTGCCTGACTTCGTCTCGATCTCCTTAATGGCTGCGTCGATCCGTTTCTGCTTCTGCCTGATCGTCCGGGGAATCCAGTCCATCTTGCGAATCTGGTCGAGAATCGCTCCCCGTATTCTCAGACTGGCATAGGTTTCAAACTTGACGTCCTTTAGACAGTCAAACTTATCAATGGCGTCGATCAGTCCGAATATCCCGTAGCTCACAAGATCCTCGTACTCCACATTGTACCCGAGATACATGCTCAGACGCCCGGCCACCACCTTCACCAGAGGCGCATACTCCAATATGATCTTTTCCCGTACCTCCGGGGACTTGCTGCCTGCGTACTCCTCCCAGAGTTTCTTTTTGCCTGTATCGTCCATTCTAAGCCCCTATTACTGCTCAGTACCTTCACAGTTCTGTTTCCAACTCCTGCATCACATTTTACGGTCTCTGCAGTAATTGCCTCGACCTGTCCTGATCAGTTATCCCATTTTACCATTTATAATTTATCTTACTCCGAAGGTTCTTTTTCTATAACCTCGCCTTCCTCCATATGGGCCTCCTCGATCTGCTGCTCAAACCTGTCAAGCATAATCTGCAGGATTCTTCCGACAAAATAGAACCCCAGCAGCACGCACAGCAGAACAATCAGCATTGTCTGCAGATCATAGCGCAAAATCCGCATGTAAATGCTGACAACCGCCCCGGCAAGTAACATGACAAAAGGAGGGATCAATCTGCGCTTTCTCGCTTTCGCTTGTCTCTCCTCTTCCTCTCGTTTTTCCCTCGCCTCACGTTCAGCCGCAGTCTCAATCTCGTCCTCCGGCTCCAGCCCTTCTTCCGGCTCCTCCTCAGTCTCCGGAGTCTCCGCCGTTTCTTCGCTGTTCTTCTCTTCCCAGTCCACTTTGTTACCCTTCCATTATCTTCCTATCTTTTATTTCTTATCCTCTTCCCTCTTCCGAATCAACGCTTCTTTCGGATCAGATCTTGTACTCCTGCTTACCTACCGCCCGGATGACAAAATCCCCGGTCTCAGGATAAAAAATAACCGTTCTCCCGAAATTCTTGCCGGTATCCTCCGCCAGAATCGGAATACGCAGCTCCGCCAGCTTCTTTTTGGTCGCCTGCACATTTCTCTCGCCCACGCGTACCATCTCGCTGTTGCTGTTAAAGCCAAACATCTGTGCGCCGCCCGCAATCTTTGCGACCAGACGGCTTCTGTTCGCCCCTTTTCTGGTCACCTGCTTCACCAGCTCCTCTATTCCCGTGTCAGCAAACTTCGGTATATTGGAGTTGTTACGAATCGTCGTAGAGTCCGGCAGCATAATGTGCGCCAGCCCGCCGATCTTTGTGACCGGATCGCGAAGCGCAATACCTACGCAAGACCCCAGTCCCAGCGTACAAATTCTATCAGGACTGACGCATACATTTAAGTCGGCCATTCCGACCTTTATCTCTACACCCATAACACCGCGTTCTCCCGTTTACACTTTCTTAAATTCATGCCCATGTCCGCCGTCCGATCAGATATTGATCCCCAGCGCCGCTAACATCCTGCCATATGAATCCAGATCAGGAATTAGGATAAAATATCCGTCCAACACCATCTCATCAAAAAACTGCGTCTGAATCATCAACATCCTATCGCCGAGAGCGGCAAACTCTATCGCCGGAACGCTCAAAATTGCTCCTGCCATATCCACTGTCAGATCCGGCACGGAAGGATAGATGGCCAGATTGGTTATGCTCGACAGGGAATTTAAGTACGAGCCCGTGATAATGTTTCCCACCTCTTTCAGTGCGGAAAATTCCATTTCCGAGAACTCCTCGCCCTCCGACTCCATCCCCATCAATTTGCCGACCAGATGCTTTGCCGCCGCCTTCTCCAACAGAAACATGATGCTGCCCTTGATATCGCCCTCGATGCCGAGGTAGATACCCGCCATGACCGTCTCCTCGCCGACCATGGCCTCGCCCAGCTCCCTAAACTCCAGAAGCTGCACCTTGGGAACCGCCATATCCACCTTACACTGCATCATCTGCGCCAAAGCCGTGGTCGCATTTCCGGCGCCGATATTCCCTAACTCTCTCAGAACGTCGAAATATTCATTTGACATTTCGTCTAAACAGATTTCGCCCACTATCGCTCCTCCTATACGCTTTCCAGCACAACCGCATTCAAATCGAGCAGGGAGATCAGCCCCCCGTCGCTCTTTCCGACTCCGCAGAGGAAGTTTGCCTTCTCATCCTTCGAGTCATAAGCCACTTTCTCAATTCTTTCGTTTTCCAACGTCACAACCTCTCTGACCTCATCCACGATCACGCCGATGGTTCCCTGCTGCTCCAGCTTCAGGATGATAATTCTGCTGGACTTGGTCTCCACATCCTTCTCCAGCCCCATCTTGATGCGGATGCTCATAACGGGAATGACCTCACCGCGCAGGTTAATCACGCCCTTTAAATATTCGTCCACCTTCGGCACTCTGGTAATGTGCTGCATTCTTACAATATTGTCTATGTATTTGATGTCGATGCCATACTGCTCGTCGCCGAGCTTTATCACGATAAACTGGGTGGTTTCTCCCACCGGCCTTAATTCCTCTACTTCATTCATGCTCTCTTCCTCCCTCTTATCAGATCAATGCGTTGGCATCCAGAATCAGCGCCACTTCACCGTCGCCGAGAACCGTTGCGCCGCTGATAATCTTGCACTTGCTGATATATTTGCCGAGTGACTTGATAACAATCTCCTGCTGTCCGATCAGTTCATCCACCACAAGACCCGCCAGCTTATCGCCCTTCTTAACGACAACCACAACGAGATTTTCCTCCGGCTCCTTCTTGCTGGGAATATCCAGAATCTCATTCAAGCGTATCAGCGGGATTACCAGATCTCGCAGCTGAATCACTTCCTTCGCCTGTACCAGCTTCACATCACTGGGAAGAATATCCTCTATGGTCTGAATGGAGCCCAGCGCAATGGCGTACTTCTCATCGCCGATCTCCACCATCAGCGCCTGAATGATAGCCAGTGTGAGCGGCAGCCTGATCGTCCACGTGCTGCCCTCTCCGAGCTTGGATTTCACCTCCACCTCGCCGCTCAGAGATTCGATCATGGATTTCACCACATCCAGACCCACGCCTCGGCCCGACACATCCGACACTACCTTCGCGGTGGAGAAGCCCGCGTTGAACAGCAGATCAATGATCTCCTTCTCGCTCATGGCCTCGCCCTGCTCCGGGGTGATAACGCCGCGCTCTATCGCTTTGTTTTTCACTGCCTTTGTATCAATACCGTTACCGTCATCCCTCACCTCGATGACAACGTTATTACCATCCTGATAAGCGTCGAGGAAAATAGACCCGACCTCCGGCTTTCCTCTCTCCTTACGCACTGCAGCGGACTCCAGTCCGTGGTCTGCGGAGTTGCGCAGCAGGTGCATCAGCGGGTCGCCGATCTGGTCTACCACGGTGCGGTCAAGCTCCGTCTCCTCACCGCTCATGTACAACTCCATCTTCTTACCCAGCTTCTTCTGCAGGTCGCGAACCATACGGGGGAACTTGTTCACCGTGCTCTCGATAGGCACCATCCTCACCTTCATGACCGACTCGTGAAGGGAAGTGGTCACGCTCTCCAGATACTCGATCTGCTCGTTCACCGCCTGGCTGGAATTGCCCGACATAGCGGATGCCGACACCAGAGAGTTCTTCGCGATAATCAGCTCGCTGACCAGATTCATCAGCGTATCCAGCTTCTCGATATCCACTCTGACAGTCCGATTTACCACCGGCTTATTCGCAGGCGCCTTCTTCGCCGCCGGAGCGGGTGTGGGTGCAGGTGCCTGTGCCGCCTCTGCCGGAGCCGCCGGTGTTTCCGCGGGCGCCTGCGCCGTCTCAGCCGGAGCCGCCGGAACAGGCTCTGCCGTCTCTGCCGCATGAGATTCTTCCAGCTCCACCGCTCCCACATCATCCAGATTCATCACGCTGCCGATGACTTCCTCTATCTCGGATACGCTTCTTGCCGCTTTCAGAACCTCTTCCAAATCCGCCTCAGAGACAATAATCAGGCTGAAGTGCAAATCAAACTTCTCGTCCTCAATATCCTGAGAGGAAGGATCGGAAACAATGATTTCACTTGTCTCCTCAATCGCCTTAAACACCAGAAACGCTCTTGCCGCCTTCAAAATGCAGGACTCCTGTACCTTTACGGTCAGCCCGTAAACGCTCTTGCCCTGTTTGATCGCCTCGCTCAGCACGCTCTGCTGGCTCTCATTCAGCTTGATCCCCGCAAAGCCGCCGCCCGCTGCCGGAGCCGCCGCCTGCGTCTCGGGCGCCTGCGCTGTCGGCGCGGCATCATCACCGGAGCCGCCGCTCATAATATCATTTAACCGCTTGATCAGCGCACCGTTATCGTTGGTACCCTCATCGGAGCTTTCCCTGATGTTGGTGTTATACTCCTCCAGCGCATCCAGACACTGGAACAGCACGTCAATCATATCCGCCTTCACTTTAATATTGCCGTTTCTCACCTCGGAGAATACATTCTCCATATCATGGGTCAGGGTCTGCATTCTCTTATAGCCCATGGTTCCCGCCATACCCTTTAAGGAATGGGCCGCCCGGAAGATCTCATTGATCGTATCCATGTTCTCCGGATCCTGCTCCAAAGAGAGAATCTGCGTATTTAAGTTCTGCAGATGTTCATTGGTTTCATCAAGAAAAATCTCAAGATACTGGCTTACATCCATATTATTTTACCCCCACATTTGTCGTGATTTCCTGCGCAATCTGATCCAGCGGCACAATCTGATCCGCCAGTCCTGCGTTCACGGCGCTCTTCGGCATACCGTACACAGCGCATGTACTCGCCTCTTGGACAATCACATGTATTTTCTTTTTCTCTTTCAGATGTTGGATTCCTTCTGTACCGTCCGCACCCATCCCCGTCATCACCACGCATACGATTCTGTCAAATCGGCTGTCTATCAGTGATTCATACATGTAGTTTGCGCAGGGCTTCACGCCTTCTCTTGCCGGTTCGTCCGAATAATGGATCGTATACTTGCCCCCCATATTCAGAACATTCATGTGTTTACCGCCCATGGACACATACACATTGCCGGGCATAAGCACATCTCCCTCCGCCGCCTCCTTCACGGTAACCTCGCTTAGTGAGTTCAGCCGTTCCGCCAGAGACGCCGTAAAACCTGCCGGCATATGCTGCACCACCACAACAGGCACCTTCAAATTTGCCGGAAGCTTCGGAATCACCGCCTGCAAAGCTTTTGGACCGCCCGTAGAGCTTGCCAGCGCCACAATCTGGGTTCCCGGATTGTAAACCGCCCTTCCTGAAGGCGGCGCCGACGCCTTTTTCTCCACCGCCGGAACCGCTCCCGTCCTGCCTGCCATGTTTCTCGCCGCACCCGCTCCGAAAGGCATCGCCGGCGTTACCGGCGCTGCCGAAACCGGCGTTTGTGTCGGAGCCAATGTCTCGACGTCCGTCACTGCCGCCAGAATCCGCAACAGACCCTGGCTGAAAGTACCGTTACGACAGTCAAGTGCACTGGTAGGCTTGTGAATAAAATCCAGCGCTCCCAGCTCCAGCGCGTCCAGCGTAACCTTCGCGCCGTCCGCAGTGTCCGTGCTCGCCATAATGATCTTCGCCGAAATTTTACGCTTCTGCAGCTCCTTCAAGAGTTCCAGCCCGTTCATCTGCGGCATATTCACGTCCAGCACTACCGCGTCGTAGGTTTTCCTGCTGAGAAGACTCAACGCGTCCAGACCGTTTACTGCCCTGTCCTGTACCCGGAATCGTTTATCTGATTCAATTATATCACAGAGCACCCTTCTCATGAGTGCAGAGTCGTCAACCAGCAATATATTTTTCATCCCAGCCTCCATGTCACAGCTTTGCTGTGGCTCAAATCGGTGCGGAGAATGCCCGTATTTTTGGCATTCTCCTGCGTGAGACGGAGTTGCAAGGCAACTCCTAGAACTTCTCCGCGAAACAGCCTCTGCTGTGAGTGGCTAGAAGTTCTTCTCACACTAGATCAGCCCCCCGTTTTTCTGTGGGCTTTCCTCGCCTCATCAAAAATATACTGAATGATTTCCTCCCTGTCCTGAGGATCTACATTAACATACTGTACACGATGGTCAAACACCCCCGGCTCCTTCTCCAGCTCATTCACCGCCAAAACCTTCCCCACAAGCCGGTACTCCTTCTCCCTTCCCTCAAACTGCAGATGATACTTACACAGAATCAGGCTGTTCACCTCGTAGGCGTAGTATGCCACAAACCGAAGTCCGCCGCCGCTGATATCCACAATCACACTGCTCTTTAAGGGAAGGGCCGGCAACAGTTCCTCCTGTGCCGCAATCGCGATCTCCTCCTCGCCGAGCTGTCTGGAATCCATCTCCAGCGCGCAGCTGAACCGGTAATACTCGCGTCTCTGATAATTGCGCAGATTGCTCGTCAGATCCATTACCAGCACATACTGCCCGTTAAACCTGTAGCGGTCCGTCACCCGCGCATTGCACTGGTAGACAACGTTATCCCCGTAAAAATACATATCGTACTCGCCGTCCACCGGCAGGAGAATGAGCTTGCCGTCCACAATCGGCATGGCAACCTCCACACGGCTCTCCGTAAGTATCTTCAGAAGCCGGCTCCGATGGGCTTTTCGCTGTCCGTTTTCCTCCGGATTCCGCTCCCTGTCTATGGCTTTGAGTTCTACCTCTCCTCCCGGCGCCACATACTTTGACAAAATTTCTGACATGTCCTGCTACCTCCCGGCCAAACCTCCGGCCGCCTTATTTTCCAGCCATGATATGGGAGAAGAACGCCGCCATACCACGCCTCGGAATACTTTTGCTTATCTCCTTATTCATCAGCTTTGCCGCTATGATCTCATAGGCGATGGCCGATCTTGCCTTCGGATTGTCTAACGACACCGGCATCTGCTGCATCACGGCCTTCGCCAGCATCTGATCCTGTGGGATCATTCCCAGGTAAGAAATCGGCACTTTCAGATAGCGCTCCACCACCGTTTCCAGCTTTGCATAGAGCGCCAGCGCCTCCTGCTCTCCCGACACCTTGTTGGCCAGCACCTTCACCTGCGTCCTCTCCGCCTTATAGCGCGGATGACGGCCAAGCGCCTTGAGAAGCGAATAGGAATCCGTGATCGAGGTCGGCTCCGGCGTAGTCACCAGAAGGATCTCTCCGCTGGCCACCAGAAACTCCAGCACCGTGTCAGAAATCCCGGCCCCGGTATCCACGATAATGGTCTCCGCCATCTCGTCCAGCTCCGCCAGATTATCAATAATCGTCCCCAGATTATCCTTATCCAGATTCGACATGCCCGTGATCCCTGAGCCGCCCGATATAAAGCCTACCTCCATGGGCCCCCAGGTGATGATATCCCTGATGCTTTTGCCCTGATAAATTAAATCACACAAGTTATGTTTAGGCACCGCCCCAAACATGATCTCTATGTTGGCGAGCCCGAAATCCGCATCCAGAATAATCACCTTCTGCCCCATTTTGCGAAACTGGATGGCAAGATTGATGGCCGTGTTAGATTTTCCCACGCCTCCCTTGCCGCTCGTAACGGTGATGACTCTGGCCAGAGGACGCTTCGGCGGAGCGCTGCCTTTTATTATCCTTCTCAGTTGTTCAGCCTGATCCATTAGGCCTCCTCCTTAGTTCTTTCCTCCAAGCAGTCTCTTTACCGTCTTTTGCGGGTTAAAATCCTCAATATCGTCCGGCACATTCTGCCCGTATGTCACATAGGACAGCGACGCGCCCGTATAAAGCCGCAGATTCAGAAGATTTCCCAGCGTCGTCGTCTCATCCAGCTTCGTGAAAATCAGCTTGTAATCCGCCATCTCCTTGTAGGAATCCGCTATGCTGATCAGATCCTTGTACTTCGTCGTGGCGCTTAAGACAAGATGCACCTCGCTCTCCACTCTGTCGTCCACGGAATGTATAATATTACGCATGTTATCTTTTTGTGTCGTGTTCTGGTGGGAATGCCCCGCCGTATCGATCAGAATATAATCATAGTCCTTAAAGTCTTCCAGCGCCTTGTTGATTTCCTCCACCGTATAGATGACGCGGAAGGGCACCTCCAGGATATTCGCGTAGGTGCGAAGCTGCTCCGCCGCAGCGATGCGGTAAGTGTCCGCTGTCAGAAGCGCCACCTTCTTTTTCTCATCTACGCGGAACTTCGAGGCGATCTTGGCGATCGTGGTGGTCTTCCCGACGCCTGTGGGACCGATAAAGAACACCAGCTTAATCCCGTTTGACGCGGGCTCTATGCCGCTCGGCTTGCCAAATTTGAGGATCATCTTCTGATAAATATTCGCCAGCGCATAGTCAAAGGGAATATTCGGCTTGTTAATCAGTTCAATCTCGTCCATGATCTCCCTGGCATACTTTTCATCCACCTCGTTCTCCAGCATGGTGTCGTGCAGAAGGTGCATGAATTTGTCCGTCTCCGTCTCTTCCTTTTCTTCCTCCCCAGACTCTTCCTTCTCCTCCTCGGGCTTTTGAAGCTGCTGCTCTAAGAGCGACTGTAAACTGTCCAGCTTCTCTTCTATAGCGCTGTTATTTTCCCGTCTTTCTTTTATAATATTGCTGTTATCCCGATCCCGCCTCTCAGACGTTTCAATAACCGGTGTACTTTTAGCGTCTTCCTCCTCCTTATTCTGGCTGGAGGCAATCACGCTGTTGATGGCGGATACCGCCGCAGTCAACTTTTCGCTCTCTTCCTCGAGGGCCACCGTGACCTCCATCATCGGCGATTTCAGAAACGCGAAAAGGCCCTTGTTTTTCACGGGCTTTACGTTCATCACGACAACGCCTTCCCCCAGTTCCGCTCTGGCGTTCTCGATCGCTTCCTTTTCGGTTTTCGCAGTAAATTTCTTAATTATCATTATGCTGTCACCATCCCAACAGACTGTAATTCAACGCTGGATTCCACCTCGTTGTAGGACACAACAACCAAATCCTTATAGTAGTCCTCCGTCAGCTTTTTAAAGTAAGCACGCACAATGGGGGAGGTAATCACAAGCGGAATCTTTCCCAGATCCTCCAGCTTCTTGATCTCCACGCCGAGAGATTCCATGATGCTCTTGGTTTTCGCGGGATCGAGGGTCAGATAGGCTCCCTGCTCCGTCTGCTTGACGCTTGCCATAATCTCCTGCTCCAGCTTCGGATCCAACGTCACCACGCTGGTGGTCTCGTTGGCCGGGAAGAACTTGCCCGAAATCGCGCGTTTCAGGCTCTGTCTGACATATTCCGTCAAAATATCGGTATCTCTGGTGGTGGTCGCGTAATCCGCCAAGGTCTCGAATATTGTCAGCAGATCCCTGATGGAAATCCCCTCTTTTAAGAGGTTCTGCAGCACCTTCTGTATCTCGCCGAGTCCCAGAAGCTTGGGCACCAGCTCCTCCACAAGAGAAGGATTCGTCTCCTTTAAGTTGTCTACCAGACTCTGTACATCCTGTCTCGTCAGAAGCTCGGATATGTACTGTCTGATAATCTCCGTCAGATGCGTCGCAATGATGGACGGCGGATCCACCACCGTATACCCCATGCTCTCCGCCCGTTCTCTCTGCCCCTCCGTAATCCAGATAGCCGGCAGATGGAAAGAAGGCTCGAAGGTGGGAATACCGGTAATCTCCTCCTCCACATAGCCCGGGTTCATGGCCATATAGTGATCGAAAAGGATCTCGCCCTCGCTGACCTGCACCCCTTTTATTTTAATAATATATTGGTTCGGATTCAACTGTATGTTATCACGCAGACGAATAATCGGCACAACCGTACCGAGCTCCAGCGCAATCTGCCTTCTGATCATAACCACGCGATCCAAAAGGTCGCCGCCCTGGTTGACGTCCGCCAGCGGAATGATGCCGTAACCAAACTCCAGCTCGATAGGATCCACCTGCAAAAGCGAAGTCACGTTCTCCGGCTGTCTGATCTCCTCCGCCGCCGCTTCCTCCTCGTCCGCCTCGTGCTCGATCACGGCGGTCTCTATCGTACCGGCCATCACTCTGCCGACTACCACAAACAACAGACCGAGTCCCACGAACACCACCGGATTCAAAGGGGTAACAATGCCCAGAAAAGCCAAAACCGCGCCCACCAGATACAATACCTTGGGTGTGCCGAAGAGCTGGCTGATCAGAACCGTGCCGAAATCCGCCTCCTTGGAGCCTTTCGTCACAAGAATACCTGTGGCAAGAGAGATCAGAAGAGACGGAATCTGGCTCACCAGACCGTCACCGATGGTAAGGATCGTGTATTTGTTCAGCGCATCCGCCATCTCCATCCCCTGCCGTACCACACCGAAAGCAATACCGCCCACGATATTGATGAATGTGATCACCAGACCCGCAGTCGCGTCTCCCTTCACGTACTTCACGGCACCATCCATGGAACCGAAGAAAGAGGCTTCTTCCTGAATCTTTTCCCTGCGCTTTTTCGCCTCCTCATCCGTGATGGCTCCGGTGTTTAAGTCCGCGTCAATGGCCATCTGCTTACCGGGCATCGCGTCCAGCGTAAATCTCGCCGTTACCTCAGCCACACGCTCGGAACCTTTGTTGATAATCATAAACTGCACGATAATCAGAATGATGAACACCAGAATACCGATGACAAGATCACCGCCGCCCACGTACTCACCGAAAGTCTGCACCACGTTTCCGGCATTGCCCTTAGACAGAATCAGACGCGTCGAAGAGACGTTCAGCGCAATTCTGAAAATGGTCGTGAAGAGCAGGATTGTCGGATAGAAAGACATCTGCAGCACTTCATTGGCAAACATACAGCCAAACATAATTGTAAAGGCGACCGCGATATTACATGCCAGAAGGACATCCAAAAGACTGGATTTAATCGGAACGATCAGCATAATAAACGCCGCTAACAGATATAAAGCAACGCCCACATCTCCAATCCTAAGCTTCTGCACCGCGAATCACCTCCTTTCATAAAATAACACCCATTATATAACATGTAGACTCAGACCTTCCCCTTCAAGTGATATACGAAAGCCAACACCTCCGCCACCGCCTGATACAGCTCCGGCGGCACCACGCTGCCCACATCCACGTTCGCGTAGAGCATACGGGCAAGGGGTTTATTTTCCACAATCTCGATGTGATTTTCCTTCGCCACATCCTTAATCTTCTGCGCCAGATAATCGGCGCCCTTCGCCACCACATAGGGAGCGTCGTAAACCTCGGGTTCATACTTGATCGCCACGGCAAAATGGGTCGGGTTCGTGATAACCACATCCGCCTCGGGAAGCTGCTGCATCATGCGGCGTCTGGATGCCTCCATCATTCGCTGCCTCTGCTTGCCCTTGATCTGAGGATCACCTTCCTGATTCTTATATTCGTCCTTGACTTCCTGCTTCGTCATCTTCATGTCCTTCTTGAACTTGATCTTCTGATAAGCAAAGTCAGCGACAGCGATCAGCATATAAAACAGGGATATCCGGATTCCCAGATTAATCACCAGCGCCCCGATCTGGGCGATTCCCTGATTCAGCGAAACGTCGTAGAGCATATAAATCGAAGGCATATTTTTCTTGAGATAATCATACACCACATATCCGATTAACGTCAGCTTCAATACGGATTTCAAAAGCTCCATCAGCGAATTTGCCGAAAAAATCCGCTTAAATCCGCTCACCGGATTCAGTTTATTAAATTTCGGCTGGAGCGGTTTCGTCGTGATCTTCCATTTCACCTGCAAAACGTTTGTGATAAACGCCACCAGAAAACCGACCAGCAGAAAAGGCGCGATAACCTGCAAAATCCGCAGCAGGGAGCTCACAAACAGCATCCGGAAGGTCTGTGTCTGGATATGCCCGTCATAGAGCCTCACATACTCAGGGATCTGGGAATAGATACCCTGCATACTCCCCACAAAAACCTTACCCATATATTCCACAAGAAAGCGGATCATCAAAAAGGCTGCCAGCATCTCAAAGGCGCTGGTCACCTCTTTGCTCTTGGCCACCTGACCTTCATTTCGGGCGTCCTCCAGCTTTTTACTGGTAGGCTCCTCCGTCTTTTCTCCGCCGGGCCCGTCCTTGGCAAAGAACTGGAGATTATACTGTAAAATCAAGACATCCCCTCCACAAAAGATACAATCATACGCTTCATCTGTGTGAATACGTTGTCTGACAGGGCAGGCAGCATCCGCACCGAAAGAAAGAGGATTCCCAATCCCACAAACACCTTAAGCTGAATGCCGACGGCAAACATATTAAGCTGCGGGGACACCTTGGCAAGTACGCCAAGCACACAATTTAAAAAAATCATGGCGCAGAAGATCGGCAGTATAATGCGGAATCCAATGACGATATAGTCCCCCAGAAACAGGAGAATGGACTCCAGCAGCGCCTCCCGCTTAAAGATCGCGCCGTTTATCGGAATTAAGATAAAGGTGTCCGCCAGCGCCCGCAAAAGGTACTGGTATAAACCTGAAATAATCATAAAAAGCGTAAACATATACTGATAAAACACACCTGTAAAGGTGGCCTGTTCCTTAGTGGTCGGATCCATCAGGGAGACCATGGACAAACCGATCTCCATGTCCGCGATGCTTCCCGCAAAGGAAGTGACCGTCGTGCATATCTGCGCCCCCCAGCCAATGAGAAATCCCGTCAGCGCCTCCTTCATCACAATCAGCGCATAGCCCAGCAGCGTGTTGTAAACCACCTCGTTACGATCCACCGACAGATAGAGCAGGTAGGCAAATAGAATGCTGAAACTGATCTTCACCCTTCTGGGTACATTTGACATACTGAAAAACGGAGCAACATACACAAAGCAGCTGACCCGCACGAGAATCAACAAAAAATATTCCAAATCTGCGTAAGTAAAGCTGATATCTAACATAATGTCACTTTCCCACAGCGCAAATGTACTTTATCTGAGATAGCGGTTAAAATCTGTCCATAACCCTGTCATAAACTCCACCATATTGTTCATAATCCAGTGACCCATAACCATCAATGCGATAAAAATTGCCAGCACCTTCGGCACGAAGGTGAGCGTCTGCTCCTGAATCGAGGTCACCGTCTGGAAAATACTCACAATCAGCCCGACGATCAGGGATACCAACAGCATAGGCGCGCTGCACTTGATAATCGTATAGATTGCATCTCCTGCAATGGCTGTGACGTCATTAACTGTCATTTAACCACACTCCGTTCCTCCCGCTGAGCGCCCGCTCAGTAATAAAAGCTTTCCACCACTCCCTTGATCACCAGATACCAGCCGTCCGCCAGCACAAAAAGCAGAATCTTGAATGGCATGGAAATCGTGGTCGGCGGCAGCATCATCATACCCATACTCATCAGTACGGAGGCCACCACCATATCAATGACAATAAACGGAATATATATAAGGAAACCGATAATAAATGCCTGCCGCAGCTCGTTGATGATAAATGCGGGCACAAGCACGCTGATCGGTATGTCGTCCAGTTCACCGCTCCACTCGGTACGGCTTAAATCCATAAAGAAGTTCACATCGCTCTTCTGGGTTTGTCCGTACATAAACTGACGAATCGGCGCCGCCGCCGCCGTCAAAGCCTCCTCCTGCGTCAGCTCTCCCGCCTCGAAGGGCACGATGGCATCTGCGTAAACCGCCGCCATCGTAGGCTGCATCACATAGAAAGTCAAAAACAGAGCTATGCCGATCAACACCGTGTTCGGCGGAGCCGTCTGTGTGTTTAAGGCCTGTCTCGTAAAGTGGAGTACAATAATAATCCTCGTAAACGAGGTTAACATAATAATCAATGACGGTGCAATAGCAATCAAGGTAAGAATGAGCAGAATACGCAGTGCGCCATTCACACTTCCATTACCGTTGTTGTACGTAACCGTCACCGTATTGGCGATATTCAGTTCAGCCAGGTCTTCGGCGCTCTCCGAGGCGCCGGGCGGATCTACATTGGTTCTCTCACTCTCCGCGCCGGTGAGGTTGGAATCCCGATAAGGAGTATCAGTCACAGTCGAATCGTTCACCGTGTCCGGTCTGTTATCCTCTACCGCATAGGCGGTCTGCCCCCAGCTAAGATACAATATGCCTGCCACCATCAGCAGGCATATTAATTTTGCCAAATGATATCCGGAAAAATATTTCTTCATTCGTCTCGCCCGTCTTCTTTTTCCAGGATTCTTTCTTTTTGTATTTTTGCGAGCACGTCCCTAAAAGTGGACGCACTACCGAAAGCCCCCTCGGAAAAGCTTAAATCCTCCTCGGGAATCTCTGATAACATTGTAACAGTATCTTTACAGACTGCAACTGCCAAATACTTCCGTCCGACCCTGACGATCTGAACATACTTATTATTAGACAGCCGGAGCGACTCAATCAGCTCCATGTTTGCGCCCGCCGATCTGCCCCTCTGGTAACCGCCGATCCATCTGGTCACAAAAGCCGTGATCGCCAACACGAACACAAACAGTATCAATACTGTCATAAACTGCACATAGGAGTCAGTCCTATCCGGCAATGCAGAGGTAAGGAGCATTATCCTACAACCTTCTTCACAGCCTCTAAGACACGGTCAGCCTGGAAAGGTTTTACAATGAAATCCTTTGCGCCGGACTGAATGGACTCAATAACCATGGCCTGCTGCCCCATAGCGGAACACATAATAACCATAGCGCCGGGATCACCCTCCTTGATCTTCTTGAGGGCCTGAATACCGTCCATCTCAGGCATCGTGATGTCCATCAGCACGAGATCGGGTTTCAGCTCATTGTACTTCTCAACCGCTTTTGCGCCGTTCTCTGCCTCTCCTGCCACGTTATAGCCGTTCTTTGTCAGGATGTCCTTGATCATCATTCGCATAAACGCTGCATCATCACATACTAAAATATTTTTTGCCATCTCTCTTCTCCTATCACATATTATTTGATAATTTCGGTCACCCGAATACCAAAGCTTTCCTCGATTACCACTACTTCACCTTTTGCTACAAACTTACCGTTGACCAGAATGTCAATCGGTTCACCGGCAATTTTATCCAGCTCAATGATGGTGCCCGGCGCAAATTCCAGAATCTCCGAAATGGATTTGGAGGTTCTTCCCAGCTCCACCGTTACCTCTAACGGCACATCTTTGATCAGCTCGATGTTCTCCTGACTCTGCAGCGGGTTGAAATCGCTGGCAAAATTCTGGAACTGAACAGGCTGCACGTTCATATTCGGCTGCATCATCATCTGGGGCATCATCTGCATCTGCGGCATTCCCATCTGCGGCATCATCTGCATCTGGCTCATATCCATCTGGGGCATTCCCGCCTGCATCTGGCTCATATCCATCTGAGGCGCTGCCGCAGGCATTGGCTGCGGTGCAGGCATCGGAGCGGGCGCCGGAGCAGGTGCGGGCGCCGGAGCTGCAGCGGGTGCCGAAGCCGATGAGTCATCCCCTCCCTGGCTGGCAATAAAGGTGTCGTAAATCTCCTTGGCAAACTCCACAGGATACAACTGCATAATCGTAGAATCCACCAATTCATCAATCTGCATCCGGAAAGAAATCTTTACAAAAGTGCCTTCCAGAAACGGCGCGATATCTCCGCCCGACTTAAATGCCGTAAGATCCACCAGACTTGCCTCCGGCGGGCTGATATCTATCATCTTTCCAAGCATGGTGGAAAGTGATGTGGCCGAGGAACCCATCATCTGGTTCATCGCCTCCGAGATTGCCGAGAGATGCAGCTCTCCCAGCTCCCCATCCGTATTGGTGCCGTCACCTCCCATCATCAGGTCGGTGATAATCTTCACGTCATGCTCTTTTAAGATCAAAATATTCGATCCGTCGAGACCCTGTGTATACTTAATCAGAATAAATACGCAGGGCTTCTCATAATCTTCCAGTACATTCTTCCAAGTTGCCATCTTAACCACAGGCGTCGTAATATTTACCTTGCGGTTTACAATGGAAAACAGGGTGGTAGCCGATGCGCCCATGCTGATATTGGCGACCTCGCCGACAGCATCCTTCTCGATATCCGACAGAAGCGAATCGTCCGCTTCCATCCCGTCAAAACCTGCAGTATTCTCTTCCGCAGCGCCGCCTGACGAATCATCCCCGCTCAAAAGCGCATTTATTTCATCCTGTGATAACATTCCGTCCATGCTTTTTTACTCCCCCTCTCTGATCACCGAAGTGACCCTCACAGCGTTCTTATCCCTGCTGGTGCCCGGGAGTGCGGTAAATTTTCTGATATTACCCACATACACCGTAAGATCCTGTTCCACCTCGGTATCTAGTCGTATAATGTCGCCGACCTGCAGATTTACAAAATCGGCGACCGATATGCTCGTCTTTCCCAGCACCGCCTTGACAGGCACATCCACTCTCTTGATGAGGGATTCGATGTACTCCTCGAAATCCTCGTCATCCTGTTCCTGCAGATTCGCGTACCAGAACTTCGTATTGAGCTTATCCATGACGCTCTCCAACGTGAAGAAGGGGAGACATACATTCATAAAACCTTCCACTTCACCTATCTTCATATTCAAGGTGACAATGGCAATCATATCATTCGGCGCGATAATCTGTGCAAACTGGGAATTTGTCTCAATCCGCTCCAGCATGGGATTAATGTCCACCACGTTCTTCCATGGTTCCCGCATAAGCTGCATACAGACTACCATCATCTTTTCTATGATCGTCATTTCAATTTCGGTGAACTCCCTGCCCTTTTCCAGCGGGTCACCGGCTCCGCCCAGCATCCGGTCTATCATAGTAAATCCCAACTGGGATGCCAGCTCGATCAGAATCATCCCACCCAGCGGATGAAAATTGACTACTCCCAGAATAACCGGATTCGAAAGGGAGTTGGAAAACTCCGAAAAGATAACCGTCTCGGAACTGGTCACCGATATCTGTATATTCTTTCGCAGGTACACCTGCATACTCGTGGAAAGCAGCCGCCCGTAATGCTCGTATATAATTTCCAATGTGCGCAGATGTTCTCTCGAGAATTTAGTCGGCCTTTTAAAGTCGTAATCCTTAATCTGTTTATCATCCGCGCCATTCAGTTCATCCGTGTCCAGCTCACCGTTGCTCAAAGCGGCAAGCAGATTATCTATCTCGCTCTGTGATAGTACCTCACCCACGAAAGTTCACCTCCTGTGGCAGTCATTTAGTCTAAGCACTATCCAAACATGATGTCGCCGAAGGACACGTTATAGATAAACTTGGAGTCAAACATCTGTTGTATTCTGTTTATAATTTCTTTCTTGATCTCTTCCTGATTGTCGCGCGCCTCTTCCATCGTATAATTGGCAAACACGCCGTTGATCTCGTCTTTAATCAAGCCTTCCCTCGTCGCCAGATTTTCAGCGGAGCCGTATTCCTTGTAGCCGTCGGCCTTCGTGTTGATGGAAAGGGTGATGGAAACGATGCAGTAGTGATCCTTGTCATCTCCCTCGCTCTTTTTCAGCGGAATCGTCATATCCTCGGCAAAAGAGTAAGTCTCTGTATCCGCCATGGAAACGACCTCCTCGGCTCCTCCCTCCGTGCCGGACGCCAGCTCCAGATTCAGAGCCGTAGCGATATTGTCAACAAGCGCCGCGGTCTTCTTGGACGCCCCCGTCACGCTGAACATCATGATAGCAGTCAATACAATGTTTACGATCAGCAGCGCCAGAATAATAACGGAAATCAAATTCTTCTTCATAGCCTTCGTTTTCTCCTTCTACACTTATCTTTAATAAGAACTGAGAGAATTATATATCTTGATCTCAACTCTTCTGTTCTTCGCTCTGCCCTCCGGCGTGGAATTGTCCGCCACCGGAAGATATTCGCCCCGGCCGGCATGCTTGACGTTAGCCGGATCCAGATTCGTAATCGATAGAATGTAGTCAAACACCGATAACGCGCGCCCGGAACTCAATTCGTTGTTGTTCGAATATTTTGCTCCCGACATAGGAACATTATCCGTATGTCCCTCGATTTCAATCGTTCCCTCACCGTAGCGCTCCAGAATCAAACCTACCTGATCCAGAACCGGTTTGGCCTCCTCCTTCAAAAGCGTGCTGCCCGAGTCAAAAAGCAGGGAACCTTTCAGGGTCAGCTGGACGAACTGTGCGGTAAACTGCACATCCACCTCGTCCGCCATATTCCTCTCGTCAACCGCTTCCTGAACCTTCTCGGCAAGCGCCTCGGATTCCTCCATCTGCGCTTCCTCAAGCTGCTCTTTCGCAGCAGCCGCATCCCGCGCCATATCTTCGTCAACAGTCTGCCCTTCATCCAGCTTGCCCGTACTGTTTATAAAATCATCCAGCTCATTGAGCTGGCTGACGCCGTTACTGATCAAAATACCGTCGCCAATCGCCTGCGCGCCTCCGTCAAACACGGAAAACGCCTGATTTAAAGACGCTATAACCGCATCCTGCTTTGCTTCGTCCACATTAGACATCGCAAAGAGCAACACAAAGAAACAGAGTAGAAGGTTCATCAGGTCACTGAAGGTCGCCATCCACGCCGGCGATCCTTTTGGTGGGTCTTCCTGCTTCTTCTTAGCCATTTTCCTCACCTCCGCCCTCTTCACTGGAGGAGCCTCTGTCGGCAGGCGCAAGGAAGGACTTCAATTTTTCCTCGATGACACGGGGGTTCTCACCCGCCTGAATAGAAAGAAGACCTTCAATCTCAATCTCCTTCATCATCATCTCCTCGTCATTCTTACCTTTCAGCTTTGTGGCAACAGGCGCGCATATCCAGTTCGCAAGGACGGAACCGTAGAAAGTTGTAATCAGAGCCGTCGCCATATTCGGACCGACAGCCGCAAGATCGGACAAATCTTTGAGCATGAGGATCAGTCCAATCAAGGTACCAATCATACCCCACGCAGGACCCATGGCACCCAGATTTTCCCAGAAACCAATTTTTTCCTTGTGCCGTCCCTCCACACTGACAAGTTCCGTCTCCATGATGGCACGCACAAGTTCAGGATCCGTACCATCAACAATCAGCAGGATTCCCTTTTTCAAAAACTCGTCATCGATATCGCTCGCTGCTTCCTCCAAAGAAAGGAGTCCTTCTTTACGAGCAACGTTGGAAAGCTGTATAATTTTCTGTATAATCTCAGGGACGTTCATCGTGGACGTCTTAAAGATAAGAGCAATGCTCTTTAAACCTGCAACGAAAGACGGCATGGAATAACTTGCCATAACACAGCACAAAGCACCGCCGAAAGTAATCAACGCCGAGGGGGCGTGCAGGAAACTGGCTACGGTGGCAAACGATTTTCCGAACACCATACCGAATATCATCAGTGCCAAACACGCTAACAAACCAATTAATGAAGCAATATCCATATGTATACACCCACTTTACACTAGTCTGCAAAAATATCCTTTCTATACGATTTTACTAAATTTTTCACTTCTTGTCTACTTTCTTTTACAATTATTTTCCGTCCGGTCGTAAAAGACAGCACGGTATCGGGGGTTTCCTCCACCAGCTCCAGCAAATCAGGATTGATGAGCACCTTCACGCCGTTAATCTTCGTGACTTCTACCATAGACAAGCCCCCTTCCTGTTCCTATATAATGCAGCTCATTTATTTTACCACACATCTACAAAAACTGCAAAAAGAAATTTTACCAATCTGTCGCCAATCTTTCGCCGTGCTCGAAAAAAAGGGAACCTTTCCGCGGTATTTCGCGGAGCAGTCCCCTTCCTTAATTTTTTAAACACCGAGGCTGTACTTTTACAGCCTTGGTATAGATAGGAGCATCAACTCCTCAATTATTATCTCTTCAGATTTACAAGCTCCTCCAGCATGGAGTCGGAGGTGGTGATAATACGGCTGTTCGCCTGGAAACCACGCTGTGTCGTGATCATCTCGGTGAACTCGCCCGCCAGATCCACGTTACTCATCTCCAGCACGCCGGATTCCATGGAACCCTCGCCGTCTGAGGTGATATCCATGCCGGTGCCGTCGAATTCGCCGGAGTTCATGGTCGTCTTGTAGAGGTTGTTGCCCGCCTTCGCAAGACCTGCCGCATTGGCGAACTTCGCCACCGCGATCTGTCCCAGAAGCTTCGAGAGACCGTTGTCGTAGGAAGCCGTGATCTTGCCGTCCTGCCCGATCTCCACGCCGATCAGGGAACCGGGCTTGCGGCCGCTGCCGTTGTTGTTTGAGGTGCCGTCGCCGTTGTCATAGCCGTACGTGGACGTCTTGCCGTTATTGACGTTGGTCGTGGTCGAAAAGTCGATGGAGATGTCGGAAAAATGACCCAGATCCACCGTCGCGCCCGTCATGTCCGTCGCAGTAGCCGAGAAGTCGAGGGTGGCCGCGTCCTGCTCCTGCTGGCCTATATAGGAGAAGTTACCGGTCTTGGTGTCGTACACCAGCATGTTGCCGTTATATTTCTCATCCTTGGTCACACTGGCGTGGCCGTCCGGCGTAATGTAGTTGATCGTGTAGGTAATCATATCGCCGTCCACCAAGCCGTACGCCTTCTCGATAACCTCCTTCGTCGCCGCGTCGTCCGCGCCGGGATAAACCAGCGTCTTCGCAAACTTGCCAGTCTGCGCATTGTAAACCGCATCGGTCATATCGTCTTCCTGATCAAACTTCGCCTCAAAGGTGACTGTCACCGAGCCGTCATCATTCACCTCAAGCAGCGGTTTGTTTGTCGCCGCATCAGCGGAAATCGTAACCGCACCGCCCAGCTTGCTGAGCACCGTCTGCCAGTTTGTCACATCCGCGCTGCCTGCCGCCGGCTCATTAGCCAGCTTCACAGGCGTAGTAGCGCCGTTCGGGAGATAATAGTATGCCCCATCCTTATCGTCATAGGTCAGCTTATATTCATTCTGGAGCACATCCTTTGTCAAGGTAACCTTTCCCGTCATGGTAACCTTCGCGGGCATGGAATCGCCATCATTCAAAGTACCTTCCTTTACCTGTACGGTATTACCGCCAAGCTTCATGATCGGGTTCGACGCAAAATCTTTGAGGGATTCCTCAAAGCTGTAATCCACCCTGAATGCCTGCGTAGCCGTACCGCCCCCCGCAGGCGTATAAGACGGAATGTACGTCACGCCCTGCGCCGTCTGGTACACCTTGGTCTCCGGATCGAGGCTCCCGCCTGCTCCAAAGGTCGCAATCTGCGAAATGTCACTGACATTATAGAAATCCTTTAGGGACACGCCGTTGCTGTCCGTGATGTCGTCAAGCTGTACGTAATACTGGCCGTCCTTGCTCATCGCGTGTGTGCTGAACTTCGCCGTGTAAGAGTAGCCCCTCGCGTCGAAGAAGGTCAGGGTTCTCACCAGTCCCGCCTTGCTGTGAACGCCGGGGTCGTTCTTATCCAGAATACCTGCCGCGACAGCCATGCTGGTAGCCTCCGCGGGCGCCGTCATGTTCTCATCGTTCATAACCTGCAGGGCCTGCACCGGGCCGGAAAGGATCTCTCCGGTATCCGGGTCTACCTGCCACCCCATCACGCGGTATCCGTTGCTCGCCATAACCAGATTGCCCGCGCCGTCGATGGTGAAGGACCCGTCTCTCGTGAAGAAGTTCTGTCCGCCGGTGCCGCTGCTCACGATGAAGAATGCCTCGCCCGTGATCATCACATCCCACGGATTGTTCGTGGACTGTGCGGAACCCTGTCTTGTAATCGCTGTGCTGATCGCCGATGTCTTGGCGCCCAGACCGATCTGTCTGGCATTGATACCGCCGCGCCCTGTGGCCGCGTTCGCGCCGGAAGCCGCCTGCGTCTGCTGGTAGAGCAGATCGCTGAATACCATGTTCATCGACTTGTATGCCGTTGTATTTACGTTTGCAATGTTGTTACCGATAACATCCATTCTGGTCTGGTGGGTCTTAAGGCCCGACACGCCAGAAAAAAGTGATCTCATCATAGTGAAATGACCTCCTTAAACTTGTATGGAACCGTCTGTCCTCTCTGTCAGTCGAGGACGGTAAGCCTCCTGTAAGGTCCGGCTTATATAATGACCGCTCCGTCTATGTTAGTGAATACATTTTCATCGGCCTCCGTCTGATCCATCGCCGTGATGACCGTCTGATTCGGTACACTCACGATAAAAGCGAGGGAATCCACCATGACCAATGACTCCTTTATCCCCTTCTCCGAGGCTTTTGCCGCTCCTAAGTTCAGGCGTTCGACCTGCTCCTCAGTCAGTTCAATATTTCTGTCCGTCAGGCGGTTTGCCGCATGTTTGGAGAATCTGACTTCTACGGACTCCCCCAACCCGTCCGTCTTCTTTGACAGAATATCCTGAAAGCTTATGCCTCCCGGTGCAAGCGCTCCGTCCCTGGATCTGCCTGTCTTTAAATATTGATCCTGCAGCTGCTCTATCGAAGGGAAAGAACTGCCTTGAATCTTCATACTCTCTCCTCCCTGAGATCATCGCCCCGCTGTGGCTTATTTGTCGTCGCCGTCACCGTCGTCGTCGCCGCCGTCATCATCGCCCTTGTTTTCAGCGGATGCCACCATGTCCTTCATCTTCTTCACGTATTTCTTCATCAGCTCTACCTGTTCGTCAGTTAAGAAGCTCTTCTGGTAGTCGTTCATGCCCGAATACATTTTATCCAGCTTCTCCACCTTATCACGATCCGCAAGAGACAGATGCTCGATCTCGGGAAGCTTGTTTAAGATATTCAGGAAATCCGCCCCCAGCTTGTATGCCTCAAGGTAGGTAGGATCAGCCACCGTATCCAGATCGTCCATAGAATAAAGGTCGCCGTTCACGGACAAATATGCCTTATTCTTCTCATAGACCACGTAATCTACGTTACCCTGCACGGTCGTCTCTCTTCCCTGAGAATCCTTCACCTTCAAGAGCACGGTCTCGCCCACTAAGCTTGACGCCCGGAAAAGATCCATGGATGCGCTCATGTTCTGCATCTGCTCTAATTCCGAGAAGGTCGCGTACTGGGAAATATACTCTGTGTTGGAGGTGGGCTCCAGCGGATCCTGATATTTCATCTGCGCCACCAGAAGCTGTAGGAAAGCGTCCTTATCCAGTGTATTGCTGGCCTGCGCCCTCTTCTTTTCCTCCGCGATGGACGCTGCGGAATTGGATTCCACGAACTTGCCGTTTTCTACTTTCTGTACTACTCCCATACTTTCACTCCTTTCATAAACTGCTCGATTCTCTCGCAGTTATGATGCAAAATCCATCTTAAAGTCTCCGCTCCGGTCCGTTCTAAACAAGCGCCACTGGCGCTTAGAACCGCTTTCAGCGATGGGATTTTGCATTGCTGAATCATATTCTTACGGTCTCAGCAGTAAATGCTTCGACCTATACCACACGTTAACTGCACAATAACTGCAGCTGCTCAATTCTCTACGCGGTATAGTCCACCGTATTGCCGTTTGCCTGCATCATCTCCACCGCGATCCGCTCCGAATCGTCGAGCTCCTCCATGCCTTCCTCTTCGATCTCGTCGAGATTCAGGTTGATTCTTCTCGCACCCTTCTTCGCATTTTCGCCGTTTTGATCCGCCGCATCCCGCTCGCCGCCAAACTGCTCGCCGTAAGCGTGATTTGCCACTGTGACTTCCACGGCCTCCACCTTGATGCCCTGCTCTTCAAACTGCTCCTTAAGCTGAATCATCTGGGTTTCCAAAACCGCCTTCACCGTCTCGTTCTGTGCCGCAAACTGTGCTGTGATAGCACCGTCCTTCGCCGCGATCTGTACATGCACCGTACCCAGACTTGCGGGATGTAACTGCATCTCCATCTCCTGCGTCTCGGGCTTGATATTAAACTTCATGTACTCCACGATCTGATCCATGATCTGATTCGCCTCGGGCTGCGTGTATACCGGCCGCTCCGCCGGCGCTTCCACTTCTTCCATGCGTCCCGTCAGGTTCTGTAAGAAAGCGCTGCCCGCATTGTTTCCCGCCGCGTGCTCCTCTCCCTGATGTCCCGTGTCCGCCGACTCCTTCTTCAAAACAGGAGTGGTCTCAGGCTTTCCGGTGTCCGTGACCTGCTCGCTGACATGTTTCTCGCCGCTGGCATCGTCAACCGTCACCTTGATCTGTACGGTGCCGCCGTCCTTCTGCACGGATACCGCATAATCCTTCATGCCCTCCACGCTCACCTCCGGCTCCTCTGTGCCCGGTATGGTAAGTACAGGCTCTTCCGCTTCTACAGATTTCTCCGCCGCGCTCATCTGCGCCATCAGGGCCTCAAGCTCCTCAGCGCTCAGTCCCAATTCCTCCTGCAGCGCTCCGAGCGTCTCGTTTACCGCCTGGAAAAGCTCCTGCAAATTGCCGTAGAGCGTCCCGTCTGTGACCAAAGCCAGTTCATCCGTATTGTCTGCCAGATTCAATAACAGCTGTTTCAAATTCGCCGGATCAAAAAGATCCACCGCTGTGAGTCCTAAAACTTCCATGGCTTCTTCCACCTTCTCCAGCGGAATGTCCATCACATCGGCGATCTCACCGACAAGCTCTTCGGCCGCCTTCTCCACAGTTTCCTGTGTCTCGGTATCCTGTGTCTGCACATCCTTCGCCTCGGTCGTCATGCCGTTGCCATCCCGCTCCGCCGTGCCCGCCGCATCATCCGCGGCCGCCTCTCCCGGCTTCTGCGCTTCGGCTGCGCCGTCCTGTCTGAGCGCATCCTTCGGCTGTGCGGTTTCCTGCGCGCTCTTCACACTCTCCGCCGCCACCTGCTTCGGCGCCGTGGCTGCCACAGAACTTCCTGCCTGCGCTTTCTGCAGGCTGGTGAGCTGATCGCTCATCTTGTTCATGAGCTTATCAAAGCGTTCCTGCACGACTTCCTCCGGCTTCCCGGATGCCTGACTTCCCTGTACCGTCCCAAAAGACGACAGGGCGTTTACATTGTTTACCGTCATTCCTTGCTCTTTCCTCCTTTCTGTAGTTTTCAAGGTACTGAAATTAAATTATAATCGGACAGGTTTCCTGTCCGCCGCGCGGAATGCAGACTGCGAAGCAGTCATCTACCCTGTGCATTCCTGCGCATATATATAACACATGTAATGGATAAAACGCATCCGCTACATGGTATATATCGGCATTTCTCCGCTTCATATAAAGCTGTTTGCTATAGAATTTAAAAATCTCAATTGTCGGGATCCATGATCCTGGTGATTCTGGCCGCCGTATCCGCGTCCATCGCTCCCAAAATCTCGCCCCTGTCCGTCGGCTTCATCTGGCTCAGTATCTTGGCCGCCAGATCCAGATCGTCAGTCATGGCCTCAAAAATGCCGGCAGCCTGTTCGGCCTCCATCTCCGCATATGCCTGCGCATAATCCTGAATCTGCGCATCCGTCTCCAACTGCTGCACCACTTGCTTATACAGATACTCCGCCGCGGTAGGGTCTATGTTCTCGTAATACTTCTGGTACTCCTCCGGCCCCGGCCCGTTCTCGGCGTAGACCACTTCCTCGTAAAACTCGGTCTTGATGCGTTCAAACTCTACCTGCGCATCCTCGAACGTCTGCAGACGCTCAATCTCGGCCCGAAGCTCCGTCAGCTCCTCGGAATCCACGCTGCTTGCCGCCTGCGCGTCCTCCAGCTGCAGCTCCAGCTCCTTGATATAGTCCACCGCTTCCCGCAGGCTGGTGTAGCCGCCGTAGGACTCCCCATCATCGGTAGTGACCGTGGAATCCACCGGCAGAATCTTATTGATCACAGGCACATCCTTGAGCACCGGAGCAAGCACCCCGGAGCCGAAGCCGCCCACATCCAGTTTGATTAAGAGGCAGAGAATCGCCACCCAGATAATTACAATAACGACTGTTACTAAAAAGACGGAGATACCGCCGCCCTCATCGTCGTCAAGCTGCGCCTCCTGCTCCGATATTTCCTTGGCGCGCTGCTTGGCCTCCTTTTTCTGGGCCTTCTGATCCGCTTTGATCTTGCCCCGCTCTTCCTTTAATCTCTTTTTTTCCGCTTTTTTATCAATGGGGGGTTCCATACCCATATTCGTCGCTTCTGCTGCCATTCCCATTTTCCTTTCCACGCTGCCCGTAGGTGTAGCTCGTCAGTTCGTCCACCACCTTGAACTCGGCCGCTTTCTCTTCTTCCAAAAATTGGAGCAGGGCCTTCTCCTTGAGCTTTTCGTGCATCTTGCGCTCCTGCATGACCGCCGTCAGCTTCTCCCGCGCCTTTTCCAGCGCCTCCTCCGCTTTCCGCACTTCAAGCTCCTGCACCGCGATCATTTCATCCATGATGAGCACGGCGTTGCGGTTATCCCGCAGATCGGTCGCACGCAGCGCCTTCTTCCGCATCCGGCGGCCTTCCTCCATATAGGCCTCCTTGCGGTCGATCAGCATCTGCCGCTTCTCCTGCTCCTCATTCAGCCGCATCTGCGCCCGGCCGACCTCTATCTTCGCCTGCGTCTCAAGCTGATACTTGATATTCAGAATGCTCTGCATCCTGTATCTGAATTTCGCCATGGCAGGTCACTCCTTACTCCGCTTAACAGCTCAGCCTGCGGCTTTCCTGTTACGCCTCCGCTTCCGCGAAAAGCTCCCGCAGCATATCCACGGCTTCCTCATAATCATATTTTGAATCCACATCCTGCATCAAGAACTCGTTCACCGCCTCGATCTTCTCGATGGCGTAGTCGATGTTTTTGTTGCTGCCGCTCTTGTAAGCGCCTATGTTAATCAGATCCTCCGCCTCATTGTAGGTGGCGAGCACATTTTTAAGCCTGCCCGCAAGGGATTTATGCTCCTTATCCACAATCTGGCTCATGCATCTGGATATACTCTGCAATACGTCGATCGCCGGATAATGATTCTGATGCGCCAGCTTCCTGTTCAACATGATATGACCGTCCAGAATACTTCTTGCCGTATCCGTGATCGGCTCGTTCATATCGTCGCCGTCCACCAGCACCGTGTACAGTCCGGTGATCGAACCTACAGCCGCACAGCCCGCCCGCTCCAAAAGCCTGGGCATCTCCGAGTACACGCTGGGCGGATACCCCCTCGATACCGGCGGTTCTCCGCTGGCCAGACCGATCTCTCTCTGCGCCATGGAAAAACGGGTCAGGGAGTCCATCATCAAAAGTACATCCTTCCCCTGATCCCTGAAATATTCCGCGATCGCGCAGGCTGTCTTCGCCGCCTTGTTTCTCTCAAGGGCCGATCTGTCCGAGGTGGCCACCACCACCACAGAGCGACGCATCCCCTCTTCTCCGAGGTCGCGCTCCACAAACTCCCGCACCTCTCTGCCGCGCTCACCGATCAGGGCGATCACATTGATATCCGCCTTCGTATTGCGCGCAAACATGCCCATCAGTGTGGATTTTCCCACACCGGAACCTGCAAAAATACCGATACGCTGACCCTTTCCAACCGTCATCAGGCCGTCTATGGCTTTCACGCCAAGAGGCAGCACATCCGCGATGATCTTCCGGCTCATGGCATCCGGCGGCTGCGCCTCTACGCTGTAAGGCACGCCCGGCATATACTCACCGTCAATCCTGCCAAGACCGTCCAGCACCTTTCCGAGAAGGTCTTCGCTCACCGGCACCGTCAGAGGGTTGCCCGTGTTCTCCACGATACATCCAAGCCCGATCCCGTCGGTGTTGTCACAGGGCATCAAAATCGTGCGTCTGTCCTTAAATCCTACCACCTCCGCCGTGATCGGCGGGTACTCCTCCCCCACGGGGTAGATGATACACAGATCGCCCAGCTTCGCCTCCGGCCCGGCCGACTCGATGGTAAGTCCCACCACGTTTTCCACTCTGCCCTTTTTCTTAAAAAAGGTATCATCCATTATGCTGCTGTATTTAAAGTAGTTGATCGCTGTATTCATCCGACGCTTCTTCCTGCCGAAAATCTAAACTTTTTCATAGGATAACACTCGTAATTTTTTCGTGAGCTCTTCCAGCTGCGTGCCCACGCCGCAGTCAAAGATGCCGCCGTCCGTCTCAATCAGGCAGTCGCCCTTGCCAAGCGCAATATCCTCGATGATCTCGATGATTCCCCTGCCCGCCACTGCACCCTCCAAGAGCGCCTGCTTCTGCATATTGACATGGGGGTAATCCTCCGCCGACACATGCACAATAAAAGTTCTGCTGCTCTCCACCTTCCGCAGAGTGGAATCAATCAAATGCACCAGAATGTCCCTGTTATCCATCAAATCCACGCCAAAGATATGGCTGTAAATATCGGTGATGGTCTCGATAAACCGCGGCTCCAGATCCTCCAAAAGCTCGTCAAACTCCGCCTCAAGCTGTCGTTTCCGTTCCGCCAGCTCCTGCTTCATGCCGTCCACTTCGGCCATGCCTCTGGCATATCCTTCGTCATAGCCCTGCCTCGTGCCTTCCTCAACGGCATTGGCACGCCCTATCTCGGCGTCACGCCTGGCCTGCGTTTCAATCTCGAGAGCCTGCGCTCTCGCCTCCGCTATGATATGCTCCGCCTCCGCTTCGGCCTCCGCTTTCAGTTCATCAAAATCCGGTTCTGCCGCATCGCCGGCCTTAATCACATTGCCGCCGCCTTCGCCGCCCGTAAAGAGAGCGTCAAGCTCCTCTCCCTCGATACCGCTCACGAACTCCGGCTCGCCCTCACCCTCGCCGCTCTCCTCGTCGAAGGCGGGCAGCGCGGCCGCGTTCGCCTTTCGGATGTTCTCCCACTCCTCGATGCGTTCCGCCACAATGCTGTTACTGTCTATCACGCATTTCTCTTCGCCGTCCACTCTGACCCAGCCGGCTTTATATAAGGTTCTTGACTTCGAATTAAACAATGATCTCGTCACCTCCACCTCTGGAGATAACAATTTCCGCAGCATCCTCCAGTTTCCGGATGATGTTTACAATCTTCTGCTGCGCTTCCTCCACGTCCTTCATACGGACAGGCCCCATGAACTCCATGTCCTCCTTGATCATAACGGCAAGACGCTTGGAAAGGTTGTTGAATATCGCATTCTGCACCTCTTCATTGGAGCCCTTCAGTGCGATCGCCAGATCGGAGTTATCCACATCACGCAGCACGCGCTGAATTGCACGGTCGTCCAGAAGCAGAATATCCTCGAACACGAACATTTTCTTTCTGATCTCGTCCGCAAGCTCCGGCTCCTCGATCTCCAGGGTCTCCATGATATGCTTCTCCGTACCACGATCCACCGTATTCAAGATCTCCACGACAGCATCCACGCCGCCGATGATCGTATAATCCTGATTTACCAGCGATGACAGTTTGGATTCCAAAACCTTCTCCACTTCCTTGATGACGTCCGGACTCGTCCGATCCATTACCGCAATACGCTTCGTCACGTCCGCCTGTCTGTCCGGCGGGAGCGCGGAGACGATGATCGCCGCCTGCCCGGGCGCCAGATAGGACAAAATCAATGCAATGGTCTGCGGGTGTTCGTCCTGAATAAAGTTTAAGAGCTGCGCCGCATCGGCCTTTCTCACAAACTCGAACGGCTTTACCTGCAAAGATGCCGTCAGCTTGCCGATCACGTCCAACGCTTTCTCGGAGCCGAAGGACTTTTCCAGCAGCTCCTTCGCATAGTTGATACCGCCCTCCGCGATATACTGCTGTGCCAGACACACTTGGTAGAACTCGTTTACCACGCTCTCCTTGACCTGAGGCGTGATGCTCCTTGTGTTCGCAATCTCCAGTGTCAGTTCCTCCACCTCATCTTCTTTGAGGTGCTTAAAAATTGCCGCCGACCTCTCCGGTCCAAGGGCAATCATCAAGATGGCCGCCTTCTGGAGTCCGTTAATCTGCTCATCCGCTTTCGCTGCCATTTATCCTACCCCCAGTCTTCATTTAACCAGTTGCGCAGCAGATTTGCCGCCGCCTCCGGATTCTCTTCCACAAATTTGCCGACAAGCTTCTTCTCATCGGATTCGTTTTCGGAGGAAATCTCCTCAAGCTGCACATCGGACTGCAACAGCGTCTCCACGGTCAGCTCCTCCTCTTCCTCCTCGTGCTTCTCGCTTCTCATGCTGCGCAGCACCACAAAGGCCAGCAGCGCCAGAATCACGATAATCAGGAGAATCTGCAGGACATCCGTCGCCGTTATCCGGGAACCCTCCGCGTCGAAGAAGAGATTCTCACTGTACGCTACCAATGTAATGTTATTTACCGGAATACCCGTCGCGTTCGCAGCCGCATTATAAAAAGTTTCATCCAGCTCAATCCGCTCACGCTCGTTGTTGACAAGCTTATATTCCTCCCAGCTCACACCGTCCAAAAGCCCCTGTGCGTCCACATCCTCCTCCCGCACCACATTGTAGCGGATCAGGGAAACCGCCAGAGACGAGGAACCGTAGTTGATCACGCCCGCCGGCGTCTCGATGGTGGTAATCTTCTCGTTGGGCAGATAATCCCTCGACTGCTCGTTCCTTGAGGAGCGGGAATTGGAATTATCCTCCAGCACATAGGTCGTCGTGTCGTCGTTGGAGTCCGTGCCCGGCACGCCGCCCACGCCGCTTACGTTCTCCTCATTGTAAAGATCCTCGTGGCTCAGCACGCCCTGCGTCTGTCCGTCCGCCGGGGTATATGTATGCTCCGTACTCGTCTGGTTGGAGAAATCCAGCACCAGATTGGGAGATACCTCCACGTTGTCGAACTCGTTCGTGCCAAGCAAAACCCTGCGCACGTTGTTTATCATATTTTTCTCCGCCTCGGTCTTCACAGAGAGGTGGGCGTTCGCCAATCCGGAAGGGGAATAATTCTCATCTCCCGTAAACAGCATATTACCTTCCGAATCAAGAATGACGATATTGTCCGTAGTCTCATTGCCCAGAGCCGTGGCTATGGCGCGTGCCAAATAGGCCGCGCTCTCCCGTGAGAACTCGTCCCTCAACTCCAAAAGCACCCACGCGGAAGATTCCTGCTCCTGGGCAATCAGCGTTCCGTCGTCCTCCGGAATGTTCAGCTTAACCCGCGCACGCTTTATAGACGTAAACATGGTCAGAAAATCATTTTCCAGCTGTTTTTCCAGATATACCACATGCTTTTTCTGCTTGTCGGACTCCGTGGTGGAAAAACTGCCGTCCGTCACATTGTCGATCCCGTAGCTGGCCGCCTGAATATTGTTGGCGCCCAGAAGCAGATTCGCCTGCCCAAGCTCTTCGCTGAGAATGGTGATCGTCAGCCCGTCGTCCGTGATCTGGTAATGATACCCCTCGCCGTCCAGAAGCTCCGTCACCTCCGAGGCTTCCTTTGTGGTCTCGCACTCTCGAAGCAGCACGTACTCAGGTCTGTGCAGGCTGTATATGATAAATACAAGCGCAATGATGAGTACCGCTACCACAGCCACGATCAGCGTCTTCTGCTTGGCTGTGAAACGATTCCACCACTCCATTATTTTATTTCCCAATTCCTTCAATTTCTCAATTATCTTTTCCACGGCAATTCGCTCTCCTTCGGCATTCCCTCTCACATGCTAAATGGAACTAAACCTGCATCTGGATCAGCTCTTTGTACGCATCCAGAAGTTTGTCCCTGATCGCCACCGTGTACTGTAATGCAGTGGAAGCTTTCTGCAGCGCGATCGCAAGATCATGAGGATTTTCCGTCTCCCCAAGTGCCCACTTAATCTCCTCGTTTTCCGCGTTCGAAAGATAATTATTCGTGGTATTCAGATTGTCAATCGCTGTATGTAGCACCGCATCGAAGCCATTTTCCTTATAATCCTCAATGCGTGTCGTCGGCGCCGCCTTGGCAGCCTCCCGTATCTCCCCCGCAGAGACGTTATATAATTCCGTGATATCCAAAGCCATTTTCAATTTCCTCCAACATTCCCCGTAATATATTCTGAACCGTTTTAAATAACATCAGTTATTTATCTACATGTCGTCCTTATCCGTTCAGGATGTTAAGTCCCATGGTCGCCATATTCTTGCTGGCGCCAAACGCAGTGCTGTTCGCCTGATAAGCGCGGGACGCGTCGATCAGGTTCGTAAATTCCGTGATGATATTTACATTCGGATACATCACATAGCCGTTCTCATCCGCATCGGGATGAGAAGGGTCGTAGACCATATTCCCTTCCGTCACGTTATCCTCGTAAACGCCCGTCACCTTCACGCCATTACCCGCGAAACGCTCGTTCTCTTTCATGAGAATCTGATGGAAATGGGTGGGAGAATTTTTCTCCTCAAACACCACGATCTTTCTGCGGTAGGGCGTACCGTCCTCGGTTCTCGTCGTATTCGCGTTTGCCACATTCTGGGAAATCGTATCCATACGGAAACGCTCCGCGGTCATGCCTGTGGCGTTGATGTCAAACGAAGTAAATAAAGCCATAGCAATTCCTCCTTAATATAATATCACAACCCACGGAGAATGCTGTCCTTTAAGCATTCTCCAGAGTGAGACATAGAACTTCTTAGCGAGACAGCCACTGCTGTCGAGCTTTAGAGGTTCTTCTCACTCACTTCATTACCGTCTGTAAATTCTTAAATTCCTGAGACACACTCTGGTAAAGGCCCTGGTAAACGATCTGATTCTTCGCCAGATATACACCCTCGGTATCGGGATCCACGTTATTCCCGTCTATGCGGTAAGAAAAGCCCGAATAGTCCTTGTAGGGAATCGGATCCAGACGTCTCATCTTCAAGTCCGCCACCTTCGCATCCATACTCTTATAGCGGGAATGGCGCAGCGCCTTGGCTAGCTGCGTCTCAAAGTCCACATCCTGCCTCTTATAATTCGGTGTGTCCGCATTGGAAATGTTATTGGAAATCGCTTCATGCCTGAGCGCAGACGCGTCCATCGCCTTATCCAGCACATTCACATAATCAAATGCATTCGTATCAATCAATGAGCTCATAATCGCACTCCTTCCACGTTAATACAATCCATATTCCATTATAAATAAATTATAAAAAAATACAAGGTTTTTCGATTGATTTTCACAAATTAGTGTCCCTGCAAAACGACAAAAAAGGATCCGCTGTGCGCAAAATCGGCGCTTTTTGCAGATCCTTCTGCCAGTTATTTCTAACAGCCCGGGCTGTTTAAAACCGTCCCTGTTCCTTTAATTTCTCCACTTCATCGAACACTACATCATTCAATACCTTAATATAAGTGCCCTTCATTCCCGAAGATCTGGATTCGATCACGCCCGCGCTCTCAAATTTGCGCAGAGCGTTTACGATCACCGAGCGGGTAATTCCCACCTTATCCGCGATCTTGCTGGCCACCAGAATGCCCTCCATGCCGCCCAGCTCGTCAAAAATGTGGGTGATGGCCTCCATTTCCGAGAAAGAGAGTGTGGAAATCGCTGATTTCACAACCGCTACCTTGCGGTTCTCCTCCGCGCTCTCCTCGCTGACCGCCCGCAGCATCTCCAATCCTACCACCGTAGTGCCGTACTCGCACAGAATGATGTCGTCGATATCGTACTGGTCGTCACATTTATAGAGGAAGAGAGTCCCCAGCCTCTCGCCCGATATCTCAATCGGCGCAATCACCGCCTGGAACCGCCGTATTCCCGGGCTTTCGAAGCCAAGCGTCTCCAGATTGACATTCTCCTTGGTGGAGAGCACCCCCAGAAGCCGTTCATTCAGCATGGGGTCAATAAAACCGCCCACATGATCCACAATCAGCTCCGTGATGGATTCCACCGTGGGCATATCCCCGATGCCTAAGACCTTTCCCTTTCTGCTCACCACCAGCACATTGGAGACCAAAATTTCCTTCAGCACATTACAGATATCATTAAACACCACTTTGCCCGAATTGTTATTGTGTAAAAGTTTCCCGATCTTTCTGGTCTTATCTAATAATTGCACGCTGCTCATGTATATACCTCTCGCTCCCTGTATCCGGTCTGCCTGTCATATACTGATTATTTTATCACACTATTCAGACAATTTCAATGTGCAGCGCGCAATTAACCTGTAATTCCTATATTTTATATCAAATATTCCAATTTCTTTCCGTGCCTTTTCCCATGGCTGCACTTTTTTGTCAAGCTTCGGCCTTCTCCTTCGGTATATCCTTGACAAAACCGCAGGACTCGTCGGCGCAGACCAGCTTATTGCCCTTCTGCAGCATGATGGAACCGCAGCGGTCACATTTTTCATCCACCGGCTTCTGCCATACCATAAAATCACAGTCCGGATTGTCAATACAGCCGTAATACTTCCTGCCCTTCTTGGTCTTTTTCAGGACAATGTCCTTGCCGCATTTCGGACAGGCCACGCCGATCTTCTCAAAATAAGGCTTCGTGTTTCTGCAGTCCGGGAAACCGGGACAGGCCAGAAATCTGCCGTGGGGCCCGTACTTGATCACCATCTGCCTGCCGCACAGCTCACAGAACTCGTCGGACAGTTCATCTGCGATCTCTACTTCCTCCAGCTCCTTCTCCGCCTTCTCCACAGCCTCCTGCAGATCCGGGTAGAAATTCTTCACCACCGTCTTCCACTTGACATTGCCTTCCTCCACGCCGTCCAAAAGCGCTTCCATGGTGGCGGTAAAATTCACGTCCACGATGGAGGGAAAGGCGTCCTTCATCATGCTGTTGACTACCTCGCCCAGCTCCGTCACATAGAGGTTTTTATTTTCCTTCACGATATAACGTCTCGCCAGTATCGTCGTGATGGTGGGCGCATAGGTACTCGGCCTGCCGATCCCCAGCTCTTCCATGGCGCGCACGAGAGACGCCTCCGTGTAGTGGGGGGCCGGCTGGGTGAAATGCTGCTTCTCCTCCAGGGAAAGCAGTTGTAATCCGGTATCCTCCGAAATACCACGGATCAGGGTATTGCTCTCCTCCTTGTCATCCTCCTGCGTGTAGCCGCTCATAAAGCCGTCAAATTTCACCTTCGACGCCGCCACGGTAAAGCGGTGCTCCCCCGCGTCTATCTTCACGGAGGTGGTCTCATACAGCGCCGCCGCCATACGGCTGGCCGCAAACCGTTTCCAGATCAGCTGATAGAGGCGAAACTGGTCTCTTGACAGAGACTCCTTGATCTCCAGCGGAAGCCTGCTGATATCCGTGGGACGAATCGCCTCGTGGGCGTCCTGAATCTTTTTATCCGGCTTTTTCTCCTGCTCTACGGCCGCCGCATACTCCTCTCCGTACTTTTCCGTAATATAAGCTCTTGCCGCCGCCTCCGCCTCATCGGATATTCTGGTGGAATCGGTACGCAGATAGGTGATGATACCCGTGGTGCCGTTTCCCTTAATCTCCACACCCTCGTAGAGCTGCTGCGCCAGGCGCATGGTCTTCTGGGTGGAAAAGTTTAACACCTTGCTGGCCTCCTGCTGGAGCGTGGAGGTCGTAAAGGGCAGCGGCGCTTTCTTGATCCGCTCACCGGTCTTTACGGAGCTCACCTTATAAGCTGCGCCGGAAAGCTCTTTTTTTAGCCGCTCCATCTCCTGCGCGGAGGAAATCGTGCGCTTCTCGGTTTTCGTGCCGTAATATTTCGCGGTCAGAGGGTTTTTCTCCCCTTCCACTTTAAGGCTCGCATCCAGCGTCCAGTATTCCTCCGGGATAAAGGCGTTGATCTCCTCCTCCCTGTCGCAGATAATCCGAAGCGCCACCGACTGCACACGTCCCGCGGACAGCCCGCGCTTCACCTTCGCCCAAAGAACGGGTGATATTTTATAACCCACCATGCGGTCTAAACACCTTCTGGCCTGCTGGGCGTCCACCAGATCCATATTGATCTCTCTGGCGTTCTTTAAAGACTCCTTCACTGCCGTCTTCGTGATCTCGTTAAAGGTAATGCGGTATACCTTCTTATTTTCCAGTTTTAAAGCAAAATACAGATGCCAGGAGATAGCCTCCCCCTCGCGGTCCGGGTCGGTTGCCAGATAGACCTTCTCGGCCTTCTTCACTTCCTTGCGCAGATTCGCCAGGATGTCTCCCTTACCCCGGATCGTGATATACTTCGGTTCAAAATCGTTCTCCACGTCAATTCCGAGGACGCTTCTGGGAAGATCCCTAACATGCCCCTGACTGGCCGCCACCTCGTAGTTCGCGCCTAAAAATTTTTTGATGGTCTTCACCTTCGCCGGTGACTCCACAATTACCAGATATTTCGCCATAGCCGTTCCCCTACTCATTATTTTAAATCCAAGCGGAGAATGCCTCTTTTGGGCATTCTCCTGTGTGAGAAAAGTCTGCAAAGCAGACTTAGAACATCTTCGCGAAACAGCCTATGCTGTGAGCGGTTAGATATTCTTCTCACACCGCTTCCCCGTCCAACGTGCAACACTATACACCAAATTACGAGCGGTTGCAAGGGTAAATTCATTTTCCGGGACGAAAAAAATGGAAACAGGCGGTTTCGCTCCCGCCTGTTTTCCACTAAAATTCCAACATCTTTTTTATCTTCTCAATCTGCCTTTCTACTTTCTTTGCCGTGTTCTGCGCACCCTCTTCTCGTGCTATTTCAAGGACTTCCTCCCAGTCCTCTAACTCATTTAACAAAAATCCCTTATATTGGTTGTCTGTCATCCCCATGATCTCTTCTCCTTTCATTTCTTCTTCCCTCCTTCCGGACATTCCGCTCCTAAGATGATTATAGGTAAAGCGGGAAATCCGGTCAAGAGCCTATCCTCATAAAATACCGGCCGCCCACCTGCCCCGCGTAACCGCCCGCGCACAGCTCCAAAATCTCCTTAAACAAAATCGGGAGGGCGACGGTTTTTCCGTATTTTTCCTCATATCTG
>VSNH01000001.1 GCA_009774215.1 Lachnospiraceae bacterium | reverse complement strand
CCCTTTGGGTTTCCGTGGACTGCACGCCAAGCCTCTGGGCCGCCTCCGCCTTGGAAGCTTCTGCGTCTGACAGCCGTCCCGCATGTACCGCCTGCCCTCCGTTATTGCCTGAATCACCGGCATCGGTAATCGCCTCGTTCTCCGCCAGGTCTGCATCCGGCTGCTTCCCTGACCCGTTCTTGCCCGGATTGGCGCCCCGATCCGTCCCTTGCTCCGGCTGTTCCTCTTCTGACGGCGGGTTGACAACGCCCTCCTGCGGCTCGTCCGGCGGGTTGGTAATAGAAGTACCGCCGCCTCGGCTGCCGCCTATATCCTCCATGACGTCCAAGTTGTCAGCCGCGTAGCATAGCACATTGGAAAAATATTCGGTTCCGTTATTGTTACACTTCAGACGGATATAGATATACGGATGAGCCGCCCTGTCGGACTGCTTCTCATCAACAACGATAATAAAGCCTGCGTATGTACCCTCCACCATGGTTTCATCGGATACAAGCCAGTTTTCCGCGTCGAAGGAATACTCCGATATTAAGGTATACGGGGATTCCACCTCCGGCCTCGTATAACAGCCCTTGAAGATATAAAAGTTTCCGCTCAACGACGCACGTACTTCCTCAAAAGTCAGCGGATAGTCATTATAAACAACTGTGCACCGCACCGATTCCGCAGAGGCCGCCTGCGGAAAGAAGCCCTGTGCCCGAAAGCGCAGCCTTTCCTCCTGCTGCTTCTCCGTGCCTTCCAGATTCCACACCAGAGGAAGCGAATTATCGGAGCTTACCTCTCCCTGCCGATTGACCCGGCAGCGAAGATATTTCGGCAGGACATCATAAACCGACTGTCCCTTCTCCACAACAACGCAGACAGGATCCGGCTCTATCACGAAAGGGGTCTCGGCATAATGGATGCTCCCTGTGGTATGACAGCCGGAAACAACCAAACCTGCGCCCTCCTCCTGCCACAGTGCGACCGTTTTGCTCTCCACCGTAATGCCCTGCATGGAGAGCATACCTTTTTCCGCCACATAAAATATCCCTTTACCGTCCGGCTGGCCTGAAAAGGTGAGATGATTGTCACTCATAAAATCCACCACGCCCTTTACCGTGACGGTATATCGACCCGTATCAACAAACACGGCAGGCATATGCGGCGCACCGGGGAAATAGCCGTAATCCTCCTCCAGAACGACATGGTCAGCCAGCTTTACCCTGCCTCCGGTGTTCTTGTGCGACTCCAGCCAATCGATCAACGCCGGGCCGGTGGACACGCTTTCCCACGGTTCCACGACCTGCACCGCTTTCCGCCCGGCGAAGGGCTCGTCGTTCCCCTCCGCCTCCGTGTTCGCTTCCGGCTCGTCCTTTTCTCCCGGCTCCGAATCGGCGGCAATGGCAACACCGGATTCCGGATCGGCGGCAGGCTCAGCGTCTTCCTCCGCCTCCTGGTTCGCCGCCGGCTCATCTTTTTCTCCCGGCTCCGAAACGACGGCTTGGGCGTCATCAGATTTCGGGACGGCGACGGAATCATCGCTCTCCTCCGGTTCCGGATCGGCGACAGGATCCGTCTCCGCTACAGGTTCAGCGGCAGGCTCGTCATCTCTCCCTGCTGCGGGATCGACGGCAGCTTCCGCATTTTGCTCCGCAGCCATTGCGACGGCAGAATCGACTCTATATAATGGAAACACAATGAAAAGGCTCAGTATAAACAGGAATATATGCTTATTTTTCATTTTTACCGCCATTCCGAAGCGTTTTAAGCTGAGAACGCGGGCAGAATTTCACATTCTGCTCTGCGATCAATAGAATTTGTGACGCCTCGGCACAAATTCTTGGTCGAATAAATTGCTCATCAGAGAATTTGTTCAACCTGTCACTCTTCCCGAAAGGAATATGTAATAACATGAAACGAACCACACTTACGAAATCTGCATTGCAAACCGTTCTGACAGCCGCGGGGGCCATTCTTTTGAGCCTGCTCGGACTGTCAGCCATCGCGCAGTATGATAATAAATATATAACAAAGGCGGCTCCGGCACAAGGCCAAGTTTACATGATTCCAGAAAAAGGATACTGCTCCCTTGTGAACGGTTGGGAGCTTTATCCGGATGTCCTGCTAACCCCGGACGAGCTTTTTGCCGAAGCGCCTGCCCATTACACCACGTGGGCCGGTGAATATCCAAATCTCGCCCTGTTCCACGAAGACAAAAATCCCTACGGGGTCTCCACCTGGCGGCTTCGTCTGCGGGGAAACGGAAATGTTCTTCTCTATCTGCAGGAGCCTCTCTGCGCCGCACGCGTCTATGTAAACGGAATTTGCCTGGGCCAAACCGGCGATGTGTCCCCTGCGCATTACGCTCCCCTGATCCGGGACAGCGCGTATGCCTTTACGCTTGACGGGGAGGCAGAGCTGGTGATCCAGACTGCCAACCATTCTCACTACTACGGAGGCATCTGGTACGCGCCTGTCATCGGAACAGCGGACAGTGTCAGCCGTCTCATCGCCGCGCGTATGTTCCTCTACGGGCTGCTGCTCTTTTCATCGCTCACTCTCGCTCTATTCTGCATTGCGCTCTGGGAACACAGAGAGGATGGCAGCAAAACAGCCACGTTTTACTTTGGCATGTTAAGCCTGTCCTTCGCGCTGCGAATCTGCTACCCCTTTTTAAGACTGCCTGGCGTGCCCTTCGTGCGCGTCCTCTATGCGGTGGAAGATGCCGCCGCCGTTTCCGGCATTTATTTTTCCATGCAGATCGCCCTTCTGCTGTTTTTACCGAAATCGAAAAACAGTGTAATCGCCCGCCGACTGAGAAAAGGGCTCCGCGCTCTTACCTTAGGGGCCTGCGCGGCTGTCGTCCTCGTCCCTCTGTTTGTACTACCCGCCATTCCCGGGCTTGTGATGTGGTACGGGCCGCTCGTCTCATGGTATAAAGCCATTATGGCGCTCCTGCTTATCACTCTGTCCGTCTATGGCGGTCTTATGGGGCTGCCTGATATTAAGGTCATTCTTGCCGCCGCTGCCGCAAACGGCGTCTGCCTCATTTACAGCGTCCTCTCCATCGGGTACTTTGAACCGTTTGTCGGCGCATATCCCGAGGAGTACGGCTCCTTCTGCATGGTAATCGCCTTTGCCTTTCTGATGGTGCGGCGAAGCCGGGAAATGACAGCGGAAAACAAACGGCTGAATCTCCATCTGCAGGAGGAGGTGGAGGAAAAGACAGAGCATCTGCGCAGACTCCTCATGGAGAGAGGCCAGTTGATCGCAGAACTGGGACACGATATGAAATCGCCCCTGACCTCCCTCTCTAACATGGCGCAGATTATACGGCTGAATGATATTTTGCTGGATGAGGACACCCATAAAAGAATGCTTCATATAGAAGAGCAGTGCAGTATTTTATCCGATCGCCTGAAATCCATCCAGGAGATTGCCGCCCGGACAAGCGCTCCCGCCAAGATGGAGCCCCTGCTGCTCAATACTTTCCTCTCGGATTTCTATCACAACTGCCGCCCGATCATAGAACTTTACGGGCCGAATGTTTTTGCGGACATTACGCCCCGTCCATGTTATATTATGGCGAACCGCGAGCAGCTTTTCCGCGCGCTGGAAAACCTTTTGTACAATGCCGCCGACTTTACGCCGCCGGAGGGCAGAATAACGCTCTCCCTCACAGCGGATGCGGATTCTGCCTATATCGCCGTTTCGGACACCGGCTGCGGCATCCCGGAAAAAGACCTGCCCAACATTTTCCGCCGCTCCTACACCACCCGCAGCGACAAGGGCGGCCAGGGGCTGGGGCTGGCCATCACCCGCACCATCGTCTTAGAACACGCGGGGCAGATAGAAGCGGTATCCAGAGAAGGGGAGGGAACCACGTTTACAATCTGTATTCCGAAGGCGTCATCCCGCACGCTTTCTTAAAATAGCGTGTAAAATGCGGCAGACTGTCAAAGCCTGCCTGCATAGCCGCCTGCGCCACAGGCAGTTTTTCCACCCGCAGCAGATATTTGGAGCGTTCTATGCGGGCATCCAGCAGCTCAGACTTGGGCGAACGGTTAAAAAACAGCTTGTAGTAGCTGTAAAACTGGCTTGTCCCGAGATTCGTCAGGGCTGCCATGCTGTACGCATCCCATTTCCTGTCAATATGCGTCAGAATCTCAATCCGCGCTTTCCTGAACTCCTCGAAAAGATCCGCATGCATGCCCTTCCCTTCCGGAAAAGCGTGAAGCTGTCTGGAAAAAAGAATAAACATCTGGTGCAGCAGTTTGTCGGTCTGCTCCTGATAATAGTCCTGCTTTGTCACACTTTCCACGTAGATGGTTTTGAACAGGGCATTTATAGTGTCAGGGTAAGGCAGATAGACAATCCTGTTAGCCGGAAGGTCGTATGCCGCCATAAAATCGTCATGATCACAGGTAAAATGCACAAAACTGTTTTTAAACTTTCTGACCGCCTGATAAATCTGCGGTTCTCCGGGCGTATACAGCAGAAACGCCCCCTCCTTTGTCATCTGCGCTCTGCCGCCAAGATGCACCTTCATAGGTGTCATGAAATAGAGGAAGAGATAATCCCCGCTGCCTTCGGGGCGGTCGATGATATCGTAGTCCGGATTAAACCGATTGTAGTCGCAGTAGCCTGTGTGAAACATGGGACGCCTCCTTTTCCGCAGTTCTGTCGCACTTTCCTATAGAATAAAATAACATCGGAAGAAAAGTCAAATATGGCGTAAGAAAAGATATGGTTATTATCCTATTCATTCATTAGAATAAATATAGGTTATGAATTGTACAAATAGCATAATCAACGAAATATATTTAAAAAAGGAAGGAAAAGGGGTCAGAGAATGAAAAAAGCGCAGGTTATCATCGACAAAGAGTACATCGTAAGTGAAATTGATAAGAGGGTCTACGGTTCGTTTATCGAACATCTGGGACGGGCGGTTTATGAGGGGATTTACCAGCCGGAAAGCCCTTTTGCGGATGAACAGGGATTCCGCAAGGACACGCTGGAACTGGTAAAGGAGTGCCGGGTGCCGATCGTGCGTTACCCTGGGGGAAATTTTGTGTCAGGCTTTCGCTGGGAGGACAGCGTCGGGCCGAAGGAGAAGCGGCCCGCTCAGGTCGATCTCGCATGGCAGGTTGTGGAGTCCAATCAGTTCGGTCTCAACGAGTTTGCGGATTGGTCAAAGAAAGCCGGAAGCAACATCATGATGGCGGTCAATCTGGGTACAAGAGGGCTGTATGAAGCGAAGGAGCTGTTGGAATACTGTAATTTTAAGGGCGGCACCCTGATGAGCGATCTGCGCAGATCACACGGCTACGAACAGCCCCACGGCATTAAAACATGGTGTCTCGGCAACGAGATGGACGGGCCATGGCAGACCGGGCACAAAACTGCCGTAGAATACGCAAGAATTGCCAACGAGACAGGAAAGGCCATGAAAATCTTAGACCCCTCCATTGAACTGGTGGCATGTGGCAGTTCCCATTCCCAGATGCCCACCTTCGGCGATTGGGAAGCGACCGTACTGGACGAGTGCTACGACACAGTAGATTACGTGTCCATGCATCAGTATTACGGAAACCGGGACAACGATTCCGCAAACTTCCTTGCTAGCAGCGTGGATCTGGATCAGTTTATCTCCACGGTGGTGTCTATCTGTGACTACATCAAGGGCAAGCACCACGGCAAAAAGAACATCAATATCTCCCTGGACGAGTGGAACGTGTGGTTCCATTCCGAGGAGGCGGACAAGAAGCTTGAAAAATGGGTGCAAAATCCTCACCAGCTTGAGGATATCTATAATTTTGAGGACGCCCTGCTGGTGGGCAGTATGTTGATTACAATTCTTCGTCATGCAGACCGTGTAAAAATCGGCTGCCTTGCACAGCTTGTAAACGTGATTGCGCCCATTATGACTTCCGATACCGGCGCATGGAGACAGACAATCTTCTATCCTTATATGCACACGGCCACACTGGGACAGGGAACCGTGTTAAACACGATTGTGAAATCCCCTGTGTACGAGGCAAAGCAGTATGGCGAAGCGCCCTATCTCGACTGCGTGGTTGTGGAGAATCCGGAAAAAGAGGAACTCGTTGTCTTTGCGGTAAACAAGGATCTGGAAGAAGACATGGAAGTGACTCTGGATCTGCGCCAATACGCGGACTACCGGGTACAGGAGCACATGGTTATGCACAATGACGACTTGAAATCAGTCAATACGGAGGCAAACCCGAATAACGTTGTTCCGAAGGCAGGCGGGAACGCCAAAGTGGGCGACGGAACGCTTACGGCAGTCCTCAGGAAAACAAGCTGGAATGTGATCCGCCTTTCCAAATGACATGCCGTCCGTTCATAATATGTTCATAATTAATTTTAAAAAACTTCATTTTAGAATCACGATTTAGACATTTCTGCCCCGTATACTAAGATCATAAGATACAACACAGCAAGCTGATAGCAAAGTTAGCTGATTAATTTAAAACTTTTTCATAATAAATGCCAAGTAGGGGAAACCTTACTTGGCATCCTCCCTTTTTCGGGGAAATTTCTTTTCAAGCTAACCCCATGATTCCACTTTGCGGAATCTCGTGAGACGGAGTTGCAAAGCAACTCCTAGAACTTCCAAGTCAGCTATGCTGGCTTTGCGATACAGCCCTTGCTGCGAGTGATTAGAAGTTCTTCTCACGCTATTATGCATGTATACAATTTTCTCTTGTCATACTTTTTGTCTTATGGTATACTTGAATACCGTAAGCACCTTACAGTTTTAGAGCGGAAATCCCATTTCCCATAACTGTCGACGTAGACATTTATATCGTATGTCTACGCTTTTTTGCTTACTGACAGGATTTTGCCGGTCAGCAGTTTCTTATCCGGCACGAAAAAAGCAAGTGTGAGACAAAAACGAGGAGGAAACGTATCATGGTTGAATTAATTACAAATGTGAACAGCGCCGTCAACGGCTTTGTCTGGGGTATTCCCATGCTGGTGCTGCTCGTAGGTACGGGCATTCTGATGACCGCCCTTACCAAATTTTTCCAGCTGTCCCACATCGGGCACTGGTTTAAAAGTACCATCGGCGGTATTTTTCACGACAAACATATTACGAAACACACAGACAAGGAAGATCAGTCCATCTCCCAGTTCCAGTCACTGTGTACGGCACTCGCCGCTACGATCGGCACGGGTAATATTGTCGGCGTAGCGAGCGCGCTGATTTCGGGCGGTCCCGGCGCTATCTTCTGGATGTGGATTGTGGCGTTCTTCGGCATGATGACCAACTATTCCGAGAATGTGCTCGGCATCTACTACCGCCGCAAAAACGAGCGGGACGAATGGTGCGGCGGCGCGATGTATTACTTGAAGGACGGACTCGGCTCCTACAAGGGCTTTCAAAAAATCGGCGCGGTACTTGCCGTCCTATTCTCCATCTTCTGTGTCATGGCTTCTTTCGGTATCGGCAACATGAGCCAGATTAACTCTATTTCCGGCAACATGAAGTCCGCTTTCGGCGTGCCTACATATATAACCGGCATCGCACTTTTAATTCTTGCAGGTCTCGTGATCGTGGGCGGTCTGAAGCGTATCGCTTCCGTTACGGAAAAGCTGGTGCCCTTCATGGCTATCATCTATATCGTAGGCGCCCTGATACTCTTCTTTATGAACATTGATCAGTGCGGCGCGGTTTTCTCCGCTATCTTTAAAGGTGCATTCGGTCTTCGCGCAGTGGGCGGCGGTATCGTCGGCAGTGGCGTGAAAATGGCGCTCACATGGGGCATGAAGCGCGGTGTGTTCTCCAACGAGGCGGGACTTGGCTCCTCCGTTATGGTACACTCCAGCTCCAACGTGAAAGAGCCTGTGCGCCAGGGTATGTGGGGCATTTTCGAAGTGTTCGCGGACACGATGGTTGTCTGCACACTGACCGCTTTCGTGGTGCTCTCCTCCGGTTTGGTGGATCTGGAAACCGGCGCGGTATTAAGCGCTTCCGAGGGTTCCGCCCTGGTAGGCGAGGCTTTCGCCACCAAATTCGGCAGCATCGGGCCCATGTTTATCGCCATTGCAATCCTGCTGTTCGCCTTCTCTACGGTGCTCGGCTGGAGCCACTACGGTTCTAAAGCATGGGAGTATCTCTTCGGCACCAAGTCCATGATCGCGTACAAGATCGTGTTCGTCCTGATGATCTATGTGGGCGCGACAATGAATCTGGGGCTGGCATGGGATCTCTCCGATACCTTTAACGGGCTGATGGCGATTCCGAACCTGATCGGCATCTTAAGTCTGTCACCTATCGTTATGAAGATCACAAGAAACTATGTGGCAAGAATACTGAAAAAAGAGAACGTGAAGCCGATGCTCTCCGCTTTCCCGGATATCGAGGATACGCATGCGGAGGAGTTGAAGGAAATGTATAAGTAAAATGATAATTGAGTAGGGAAGAGCTATCTTTCCCTACTCGCCGCGCGGCCCGCATGCTGTGAAACAGCAAACTTCCATATGTGGGCCTGCGAATAAAAACCCCGGCGCAGCTATTAAACTACGCCGGGATATTTTATGCTTAGTTCAAAAAATGCATCCGTATACTACGTGTACGTTTTACGCCTTGCCGTCGGAACCGAGCACGTTCTTAATCTTGTGCGCTACCATATCCTTCACAGCCTGTCTTGCGGGCTTGAGATACTGACGGGGATCAAAGTGATCCGGATGCTCCGCGAAATACTTGCGGATATTACCTGTCATAGCCAGACGGATATCGGAGTCGATGTTGATCTTACATACGGCAAGCTCTGCTGCCTTACGAAGCTGCTCCTCCGGGATACCTACTGCATCAGGCATATTTCCGCCGTACTGGTTCACCATCTTAACAAACTCCTGCGGAACGGAAGAGGAACCGTGAAGCACGATCGGGAAACCGGGCAGTCTCTTGATGCACTCCTCGAGCACGTCGAAACGAAGCGGCGGGGGAACAAGAATGCCTTCCTCATTTCTGGTACACTGTGCAGCCGTGAACTTGTACGCACCATGGGAAGTACCGATTGCGATAGCGAGAGAGTCACAGCCTGTCTTCTCTACGAACTCCTCCACTTCCTCGGGATGGGTATAGGATTCTTTGCCTGCCTCTACAACAACCTCATCCTCAACGCCGGCAAGCGTACCCAGCTCAGCCTCAACCACAACGCCCTTGTCATGTGCATATTCAACTACCTGCTTGGTCAGTGCGATATTATCCTCGAAAGACTTGGAAGAAGCATCGATCATAACAGAGGTAAATCCGCCGTCGATACAGGATTTACAAAGCTCGAAGGTATCGCCGTGATCCAGATGAAGCGCGATCGGAATCTCCGGATTCTCCGCTACAGCCGCCTCAACCAGTTTCACCAGATAGGTGTGGTTCGCATATGCGCGGGCGCCCTTGGAAACCTGCAGGATAACGGGGCTCTTCAACTCGCCTGCCGCCTCGGTAATACCCTGAACGATCTCCATGTTGTTCACATTGAAAGCGCCGACTGCATATCCGCCGTCATAAGCCTTCTTAAACATTTCCTTGGTAGTTACTAATGCCATAATGTTTTCTTCCTTTCTATTTTAATTTTTTATTGCTTTTCCATCATCTGGAAACCAATTTTATTTTAACAGCCAGTCCCCGGAAAGTCAATCACTCCGTCTCATCGGGAACGCGGATTTCGAGCGCCCGGTGCCAGCTCTCAATCACCACCGACTGATGATCCCCGCCAAACTCTCCGTCCAGCGTCCAGGCCACGGGCTCTTCCGACTCCACCTTCAGTTTTTCGGTGGTAAAAGTATAAATATGCTCCGATTTCACGCGCTTATCCACAAGGGCACGAATGATATTGTTGATGTCTAACGGATTCGTTGGCTTGCGGATCAGCGTCACCTCGAAAAGCCCATCATCCAGCGCCACATTCTGCCCCGTAATACCGCGAAACCCTCCCACGGAATGGGAGTTGGTCACCATACCGTAAAGAAATTCTCCCTCGATCACCTCGCCGTTGCAGGTGATTTTCAGAGGATAGGAACGCACCGAAGGCAGACGCCTGACCCCTTCTATCAGATAAGCCGCATGTCCCAGCACATTTTTCGTATCCTGCGGCGTCCCGTAGGATACATCCGTAAAAATACCGAAAGCCGCCACATAAATAAATATATTGTAATTAAATTTACCCACATCACAGGCGAAGGTTCTGCCGTTTACCACCACGTCCGCCGCCTGCAGCATACTCTTCGGAATTTTCAGGCTGTTGGCAAAATCGTTGGTGCTGCCCGCCGGAACATAGCCGATGGGAAGCCGCTCCTCCGACTTCATCATGCCTGTCACCACTTCGTCAAGAGTGCCGTCCCCGCCGCTGCACACTACCATATCGTAACCGGCGCGTCTTTCCTGCACGGCCTTAACCGCGTCTCCCGGCGCCTGTGTCGGATAAGCCGTCACTTCATAGCCCGCCTTCACAAAGGTATCAATGATATCTAAGAGATTACTCCTGATCTGTGCCTTTCCCGCTTTGGGATTATAGACAAAAAGCATCTGTTTATCCATCGGTTACCTCCTGCTTAATAATCGAGCGGGGAAAATTTTCTCCCTGCTCGTCGCGCGGCCCGCATGCCGTGAATCAGCAAACTTCCATATGCGGGCCTGCGCATAAAAGAAGGCTGCCCAGAACCCTATCCGCGTACCACGTCACAGGATTCTGAACAGCCCACACATTATGCCTTATCAAATGTCAATCCTGTCACACCCGTCCCTATCTGGTGGTCAGGAATTTTTCGATCTCCGCAACAGCCGTCTCCTCGTCTGCCCCATCCGCGGTCACCATCACCTCTGCACCGCTCTCGAGTCCCATGCTCATCATACCCATGATACTCTTAGCATTCACCTTCCGACTGTCGGAGCCAAGATAGACGGTGCTCTCAAACTGGCTGGCCACCTGCACAAGCATCGCCACCGGCCTTGCCTCAAGACCCGACTCCAGTTTGATCTGGATTGACTTCTGAATCATAATATTTTCCTCCTCTTTCTCTTTTCGAGACACCTCGTCTCTTATCTTCATTATGATCTAATTAACTATCCAGCACAGGTCGAAGCATTTTCTGCTGAGACCGTAAGCATATGATACATCTGTGCAAAATTCCATCGCCGAAGACGATTTCAAATGGATTTTGCACCGTGACTGTGAAGGCACTGAACGTTACGATCTGATTTTGTCAGCAATTTCACTCAGCCTGCGTAACCTGTGATTCACCCCTGATTTCCCCACAACCGGTTCCAAATAACCGCCCAGCTCCTTCAAAGCGGCATCCGGATATTCCAATCGGACTTCCGCCATCTGCCGCAGATTGTCCGGTAAATTCTCAAACCCATACCTGTCTCTGATCAAAAGGATATCCTCGATCTGCCTGCCCGCTGCCGTCACCGTCTTGGAAATGTTGGCTGTCTCGCAGTTTACCCTCCTGTTGATTGAATTGCGCATCTCTTTCAGGATTCTCATATTTTCCAATTCCATCAGGGACACATGCGCGCCCATCACATTCAAAAGATCCACAATGCCCGCGCCTTCTTTCAGATAGACCACCTGGTATTTCTTCCGCCCGATGATTCTGGCCTCGATCTGAAATTCCGAAAGCACATCCCGAAGCTGCTCCGCCTGCGCCTTCCGGCCGCAGACAAACTCCAGGTGATAACTTTTCCTCGGGTCGCTCATGGAACCCACGCTCAAAAAAGCGCCGCGCAGCCAGGCCCTTGCACAGCAGGAATTCTTAATCAGAAGGGAATTGACCGTTTCAGTCAGCGTAATTTTCCCATCTGTTCCCATCGCAAGATATAAAGCCTCTATCACCCTGCGCTCCATTTCGTCATCAGGAATCAATCTCTTCCTGCCCCGCATAACAGTTTCTATATTAAATGTTTTTTTTAGTAATGTAAAGCATTTTCTCGCAACTGCTTCATTTTCCGTGTCCAGACAAAGATGCCGCTCACCGTCGCAGACGCCGCCATTATACAAAAGAAGCGCCGACAGTTCCGCTAGCTGGCAATGTCTGGCAGAGCTTACATGGGCTGCAAGCTCCTCTTTTACCATTCCCGAAAAAGACATAATTCTTCCTCTTATTTATCTACATCCCGATGATACAGCTTTATGCCGTAGGTGCCGTGACCCTTAAGCCCTGTATAAAGCGCGTTGGCGAGAGTCACGCTCCTGTGCTTGCCCCCGGTGCAGCCGACACCGATCACCAGCTGGTGCTTGCCTTCCTTCACATAGTTGGGAATCAGAAAATCCAGCATGTCCGTCAGCTTTTGCAAAAACGTCCCCGCTTCCGGAAAGGACATGACATAGTCCTGCACCTCTTTGTCATTGCCCGTCTTATATTTCAGCTCGTCAATATAGAAAGGATTTGGAAGAAAGCGCACGTCAAAGACCAGATCTGCGTCCGCCGGAATCCCCTTCTTAAAACCGAAGGACAAAATCGTGACCATCAGTGAATTATATTCCTTATTCCTCACAAAAATATCATCCATTTCTTCTTTTAATTCTCTTGTCAGGAGATGGGATGTATCGATGATATAATCAGCCTTCTCACGAATTTCTTTCAGGATTTCCCGCTCCCTGTGGATCCCCTCCTCCACACGGCCCTCGGGGGAAAGCGGGTGCAGCCTTCTCGTTTCCTTATACCGTTTCAGAAGAACGTCGTCACCCGCTTCCAGAAAAAGCATTTCAAACAAATACCCGTTTTCCTTCAACTGATCCAGAATGCGGCGCACGCCGCCAAAGGACTGATCCGCGCGCACGTCAAGTCCCAGCGCCACCTTGTTGACCTCGCTCGCCGGCGTCGTAATCAGCTCCGCGAACTTCTCAATCAACGCCACCGGCAGGTTGTCCACACAGTAAAACCCTATGTCCTCCAACATTTTCATAGCGGTCCGCTTTCCCGAACCGCTCATCCCCGTCACAATCACAAATCTCATGCTTGCTGTATATCCTTCTTTCTCTTATACATGTACGTTCCATTCGCAAAACTATATAATGTGATCAAAAATCACCCAGGAAAATGACCTCCGGCTCCAAACGGACATGGAACCGATCCTTTACCCGCTCCTGCACTTCCTCGATCACTTCCCTGATATCCGCCGCAGACGCGCCGCCTGCATTGATCACAAAACCGCAATGTTTCTCGGACACCTGCGCGCCGCCTATGCGGTAGCCCCGAAGCCCCGCATCCATAATAAGCTTTCCCGCATAATACCCTTCCGGCCTTTTAAACGTACTACCGGCGCTTGGGTACTCCAGAGGCTGCTTGCTCTTGCGCTGCTTCATCAGCTCCTCCATCTTCGCACTGATTTCTTCCTTATTGCCCGGCGTCAGCTTCAAAACCACGCCCAATACAATAAACGGCCTGTCTCTGATAATGCTTGTGCGGTAGCCGAACTCCATCGTGTCATTGTCCAACGTCAGGATTTCTCCCTCTTTGTCCATCACGCGAACCATCTGGACGACCTGTTTCATCTCACCGCCGTAAGCGCCGGCGTTCATTACAATGGCGCCGCCGATGCTGCCAGGAATTCCCGCCGCAAATTCAAGACCACTCAGTCCCGCATCCCGCGCCGCATACGCCACCTTGGAAAGCAGAACTCCCGCCCCCGCCGCAATGTGGTTTTTTTCCACACCTACTGCACTCAGCCGCGAACCCAGTTTTACGATAATGCCGCGATAGCCCTTATCTCCCACCAGAAGATTGCTGCCGTTTCCCAAAACAAAATAATCCTGCTCGATCCGCCCAAGATAAGAGACAAGCTGCGACAATTCCTCCTTCGACTCCACAACAGCCATGCACTCCGCCTCGCCGCCTACCCGAAAGGTAGTATGCCTGCTCATGGGTTCATGAAATAAAAGCCTCTCAGCAGGCACAATCGTCCTGATATAATCATACATTGATGTACTCAAAATTTACTCCCGCTCATTTTATTTTCTATTACTATAATATATCCCCTATAGCTTATACCCATTCGCGAAATCATAGTCAGCCAAGCTTATTCGCCATGCCCATTCGCAAAATCGCCGCTCCGCAGCTTTCTTCCGTCTGTCCCATTCACAAGCACAGCAGCCCGCAACAAATCGAGCTACACTCGATTTGTCACAAAAGCAGTCGCGCTGCGCCGTAGATGCCCGCGTCGTTGCCAAGGGTCGCCAGCGCAAAAATCACATTCTTGCAGCCGTGAAAAGTTGTTTTCTCAAAGGAAGGTTTGATATAGTCAAACAGCACCTCGCCCGCCTTGGACACACCGCCGCCGATCACGAAAATTTCAGGGTTGATGATACCTGCAATGATACCCAGACCTTTGCCCAAATACTCGCCAAACTGCTCTGCCACCTCTATCGCCAGCTCATCACCTGCCTTGACCGCATCAAACACAGCTTTCGCGGACACCTCGCCCTTTCTCAGAACGCTGTCCTTATCGCTCGCCTGCAGTGCACGGTTCGCAAGCCTGGTAATACCTGTGGCAGACGCATACTCCTCCAGACAACCGAAGTTTCCGCAGCCGCAGGCTTCCGTCTCGTTGTCCTCCACATGTATATGGCCGATCTCGCCGCCCGCACCCGTCGAACCCGTCATAATCTCGCCGTTTATGATAATGCCGCCGCCAACGCCTGTGCCGAGAGTAACCGCCACCAGGTTTTTATATCCCTGTCCGCCGCCCTTCCACATTTCACCGAGCGCCGCCACGTTCGCGTCGTTGCCGCCCTCCACGCGCATCCCGTCAAGCAGCGCGGTAAGTTCCTCTTTCAAATTCAACTCCGCCCAGCCCAGATTCACTGCCTTATGCACAATGCCGCTTCTCTCCACAGGACCCGGCGTGCCGATGCCGACACCGACCACATCCTCTTTTGCAATGGATTTCTGTGCCATCGTCTCTTTGATGCTCGCCGCGATATCGGGAAGAATATTTTCCCCGTGGTTTTCCGTTCTCGTGGGAATCTCCCACTTTTCCAAGACATTGCCTTCCTTGTCAAACAAACCCATTTTGACTGTGGTACCGCCCACGTCTACCCCAAATATATAATTTGCCATTATTCGTCCTCCTCCCTGCCGTGTGCAAGGGAATTCTGCACGCGCTTGTACAGCTCCTGCGCCGCGTTATAGCCCATCTTCTTCTGACGGTGGTTAACCGCTGCTGATTCACAGATGATAGCCAGATTACGTCCCGGTCTGATCGGAATGCTGTGGCAGACCACGCGGTTGCCCAGATACTCCGTGTACTCCTCCTCCAGACCCAGACGGTCGTATTCCTTATCTTTGTCCCAGTCTTCCAGACGGATAACCAGATCAATATTCTGGGTATCCCTTACGCTGGATGCGCCGAACAGCGCCTTCACATCCACGATGCCGATACCTCTCAGCTCGATAAAATGTTTCGTGATATCCGGCGCGGAACCGATCAGCGTATCCTCGCTGACACGTCTGATCTCCACCACATCATCCGTCACCAGACGGTGTCCCCTTTTAATCAGCTCAAGCGCCGCCTCTGATTTACCGATACCGCTCTCGCCCGTAATCAGGACACCCTCGCCGTAAACGTCCACCAATACGCCGTGCACGGAAATGCAGGGAGCAAGCTTTACGTTCAGCCAACGGATTACCTCCGCCATACATGCCGACGTAGCCTTTTTGCTCATCAGAAGCGGTACGCCATGTTTGACGGCAACCTCCCTGAAAATTTCATTCGGATACAGCTCCCGGCAGAACAAAATGCCCGGCAGAGGATTATTCAGCAGTTTCTCAAAAATCTCCCGCTGTCTGTCCTCGTCCAGACCGTTCATGTAGGAGTATTCCACAAATCCGACGATCTGCAGACGCGTCGTCTCGAAATGTTCAAAATATCCTGCCAGCTGCAGTGCCGGTCTGTTGATATCCGGCTGCGTCACCTTGACTTTTGAGATATCAATTTCCGGTGTCAGATTCTCCCACTTAAATTTTTCAATTACTTTTGTTAAATTAATGCTCGCCATAACTCCCTCCTCATTATTATATATCGCTGTCCGCGCACTTCTCGCTGCTTTCGATTATACCACACTATCCAAAATGCGTCTATTTTTCTCCCGCCCGGAAAAACTCATAAATCTGCTTTCCGATATGTTCCGGAATCTCCGGCACCTCGCAGAGTTTCTCAACCGATGCCTCCTTGATCTCATTGATGGAGCCAAAATGCCGCATCAACGCCTTTCTCCTCGCCGGGCCTACGCCGGGAATCTCATCAAGAACCGACTTTACCTGTGCCTTGGAGCGCAGCGACCGATGGTACTCAATGGCGAAACGGTGCGCCTCATCCTGAATCCTTGTAATCAGTTTAAACCCTTCCGAGCGCGTGTCTATCGGAATCTCTACATTATGATAATACAGCCCCCTGGTGCGGTGGTTGTCATCCTTCACCATACCGCAGACGGGAATATCCATATGCAGTTCATCGAGCACCTGCAAGGCAATATTGACCTGACCTTTGCCGCCGTCCATCAGAAGCAGATCCGGGAATTTGGTAAAACTTCCGAAAGTGTGATCCATCTGCCTGCGATCCAAATCTTCCATCTCCTCCATGCCATGTACAAAACGTCTGGTCAGCACTTCTTTCATGCAGGCATAATCGTCCGGCCCCGACACGGACTGGATACGGAATTTGCGGTAATCGCTGCGCTTCGCCTTTCCTTTCTCGAAAACCACCATGGAACCCACGTTGGCAAAGCCGCTTATATTGGAGATATCGAAAGCCTCCATGCGGCTTACGTCCTCCAGATCAAGAAGCGCCGCGATCTCCTTCATCGCGCCGATGGTCCGCCCTTCTTCCCTGCGGATGCGCTCCTTATCCTGACTTAAAATCAGTCTCGCGTTCTGCGCCGCCAGTTCCACCAGCTTTTCCTTGGCGCCCTTTTTCGGTACACGGATATAAACTCTGCCGCCTTTTCTCGCGCTGAGCCACTTCTCCAGAATCTCTGTGTCCGCAATCTCCTCCTGCAGCATCAGCTCCTTCGGAATATAAGGCGTTCCCGCATAAAACTGTTTTATGAAATCAAGGAGAATCTGCGCACTGTCACAGTCCTCCACATGGGTCATATAAAAATGATCCCTGCCGATCAGTTTGCCGTCGCGCACAAAAAACACCTGCACCACGGCGTCATGCTCCTCCAAGGCCAGCGCAATGATATCTTTGTCCTCACCGTCAGAGTCCGTGATCTTCTGTTTCTGGGCCACACTCTTTACGCTGTTGTACAAATCCCGATATCCCGCCGCCTCCTCAAACTCCATCTTTTCTGACGCTTCCGTCATTTTTTGCTCCAGTTCCCGGAGCATGGGTTTATAATTGCCGTTCAGAAAATCAAGCGCCCGGTCAATCCGCGCCCGGTACTCCTCCTTGCTGATATAGCCCTGACAGGGAGCAGCGCACTGTTTGATATGATAATTCAGACAGGGACGCTCCAACCCGATATCCCGCGGCAGTTTACGATTACAGGTTTTAAGCTGATACAGCTTATTCATCAGGTCAATCGTGTCCTTCACCGCCGCCGCGCTTGTATAGGGACCGAAATATCTCGATCTGTCCTTCTTCATCTCACGTGAAATAAAAATGCGCGGATATTCCTCTCCCACCGTCACCTTGATATAAGGATACGTCTTGTCGTCCTTTAACATGGTGTTATATTTCGGACTGTATTCCTTAATTAGATTGTTCTCTAAGACAAGAGCCTCCAGCTCCGAATCCGTAACAATATACTCAAACCGCGCGATCTGCTCTACCATCCGGTCGATCTGCGGTCCCCGCCCCACGATCTTTCGAAAGTAGGAACGTACGCGATTGTGCAAGTTCACCGCCTTGCCCACATAGATAATCGTATCATTATCATCGTGCATCAGATATACGCCCGGGGCGTTCGGCAGCTTTTTCAATTCCTCATCGAAATCAAACATACTCAGTTCCTCATCATTCTTCTCCCATTATTGTACAAGAGGAGGATAAAGAAAACAAGGCAAAGTCTTTCTCCGACTATGCCCTGTCTCCATTTCACAATATTCTGCCCGATAAACCCATACTGCTTTCAGCCTTTACCTGTTCTCACAGAGTTTGCGGCAAGTGAAAAGTCCTGAGTTGAACTGTTGCCTTTACTTTTCATCGGAAGTGTGTGCGGGATCAGGCGCCTGTGAAAACAAGCCTCTGGAACCTGCGGATTGCCGACTCTGCGGCTGTGCTTCGCCTGTTCTCCCACTCTGCCCCAAAGTCTCAGCCGTGCTCTGCGGCTGTCCCGTAAGAGTACCCTGCGCGCCTGCTGCCGTCTGCTGCCCGTTCTGCAGTTGCACACCGCCCGGCTGTTCCGCGCCCGCCATCGGCGACGTCTGAAAATCTGCGCTGCCCTGCGGCTGTGCGCCCGTCATCGGCGGCATCTGAAATCCTGTACTGCCCTGCTGCTCCGCACCTGCCATCGGCGGCATCTGAAAACCGGAGGCTGGCTGACTTTGCGGCTGTCCCATGGGATTCGCCATCCCCTGCGGCTGCGGAGCGGGCTGGCTCTGCGCCTCCGGCTTCACGACGTTCTCCTGCGGCTGCTCCGCCTTCTGGGGCACACTTTCCGCCGTGCCTTCTTCCGCCTCCGCCGGTTCCGGAATGCCCTTCTCCTTGCGGAAAATCTTCATAAATTCTTTACCCGTAATGGTCTCTTTCTCGATCAGATGCGCCGCCAGTTTGTCCATGATCTCACGGTTTTCTTTCAGAAGCTTCTTCGCCTTCTTATAGCTTTCATGGAGCAGCTTCATCACTTCGGAATCAATGTCCGCCGCCGTCACATCCGAACAGGTCAGGGACGCCCTGCCGTCCAGATACTGACTTTCCACCGTGGCAAGCCCCATCAGCCCGAATTTTTTGCTCATGCCGAACCGGGTAACCATATTCCGCGCAATACTTGTCGCCTGCTCGATATCATTAGCCGCGCCCGTGGTAACCGTGTCAAAAACGATCTCCTCCGCCGCGCGCCCGCCGAGCAGACTCACAAGCCTGTCGCGAAGCTCCGCCTCGGTGTCCAGATACTTCTCCTCCTCCGGCACATGCATCACATAGCCCAGCGCGCCCATGGTGCGGGGCACAATGGTAATCTTCTGCACCGGTTCCGCATTTTTCTGCAAGGCGCTTAAAAGCGCATGGCCAACCTCGTGATAGGAGACAATCTTGCGCTCCTCCTTGCTCATCACGCGGTCTTTCTTCTCCTTGCCCACCAGCACCTGCTCCACCGCGTCGAAGAGGTCTTTCTGGCTCACATACTCTCTGCCCATCTTCACGGCGTTGATGGCCGCCTCATTAATCATATTCGCCAGATCGGAACCGACTGCGCCGGAAGTCGCCAGTGCGATCTCATTCAAATCTACGGAATCGTCCATCAGCACATCCTTGGAGTGCACCTTTAAAATCTCCACACGCCCTTTCAGATCCGGCTTGTCCACAATAATCCGCCTGTCGAAACGCCCCGGACGGAGCAGCGCCTTATCCAGAATTTCCGGCCTGTTGGTGGCTGCCAGAATGATAATACCTTTTTTCCCGTCGAAACCGTCCATCTCGGAGAGAAGCTGATTAAGCGTCTGCTCCCGCTCCTCGTTGCCGCCGCCGTACTTGGAGTCGCGGCTTCTTCCGATGGCGTCGATCTCGTCAATAAACACGATACACGGCGCGTTCTTCTCCGCCTCCTTAAAGAGATCGCGGACACGGGACGCGCCAACGCCCACATACAACTCAATAAAATCCGAGCCGGACAGGGAAAAAAACGGCACGTGCGCCTCACCTGCCACCGCCTTCGCCAAAAGCGTCTTACCTGTGCCGGGAGGTCCCACCAGAAGCGCACCCTTGGGTAGTCTCGCGCCGATCTTGGAGTATTTACCGGGGTTATGCAGGAAGTCTACCACTTCCACCAGAGACTCCTTCGCCTCATCCTCTCCGGCTACATCCTGAAAGGTGATCCCCGTCTCCTTCTGCACATAAGCCTTGGCTGTACTTTTGCCCACGCCCATGGGGCCGCCTTTGCCGCCCATGCGGCGGAAAAGAAGACTTAAAAGTCCCCACATCAGAAGCACCGGAAGAATATAATACAAAAGCACCGTCATGATCACACTGGAACTGTCGGAAACCTCTTTGTTTATCTCCACGTCATATTTTAAGAGTCTTTCCGCCAGCTTGTCGTCATCTTCCATCTTGCCGGTGTAATAGGAGTTCACGCTCATGCCATAAGGATAGAAGAATGCCGAATCCTTCTGCCTTGCTTTCGGATAAATCGTGATGCGGTCAGAACCAACCTGCACGCTTTCTACTTTTCTCTCTTCCACCATCTTCACAAACTCGTTGTAGGAAATTTCCTGATTGGTGGCTCCCGACAACATATTCATAAAAACACTGACGCAGAGAAGCGTAACCAACGCTGCCACCACCAGCATAATTAAGCTCTGCTTGCGGGGATCGCCGCCGCTTCCCCCCGGGCCGCCAGGGCCGCCGGGCCCACCGCCGTTTCCGGAACCGCCCGGCCCGGGGCCTCCGCCGTTGTCATATTGATTGACGTTATCTGCCATGAGGCATCCTCACTTTCATTGTTTGATATACTTCACCGTGCGCAGCTCAATTCCGCTTCACCGCTTCACTTCATCCTGCCGGCGGACTGTCTGGCACTTCGACAGGCTCCCCACTTTCACTATCTTCTGCCTATTACTGTCTCAATATAGATTATATGCCAGCAAAAATCATAAATCAATGAGGGAATTATGAAATTCTGTACACATATGTAAAAGAATTATAAATTTTTTTACAATTTTTGACCTTTGGAGTAGTTTTTCCTGTCTTTTCATTGTATAATAGACAGTGTATTGTTTTTGACGGTAACTATTCAGTATAAGTCGGAGCATTTACGGCTGAACAGTTGCCTTTTCGTATTTTTAGAAAGGATTAGACCGATGGCAGTAAAATATGTATTCGTTACGGGAGGCGTTGTTTCGGGTCTCGGCAAGGGCATCACGGCGGCATCTCTGGGAAGACTTTTAAAGGCGCGCGGTTACAAAGTAACCATGCAGAAATTTGATCCCTACATCAATATTGATCCGGGAACCATGAACCCGATCCAGCACGGCGAGGTGTTTGTTACCGAAGACGGCACCGAGACAGATCTGGATCTTGGACATTATGAGCGTTTCATCGATGAAAATCTGGACAAAAACTCCAATGTGACCACGGGTAAGGTTTACTGGTCCGTCCTGCAGAAAGAGCGCCGGGGCGATTACGGCGGCGGCACCGTGCAGGTCATTCCTCATATTACAAACGAAATAAAAAGTAGATTTTATCGTAACTTTACGGATCAGGAGACCCGTATTGCCATCATCGAGGTGGGCGGCACCGTGGGCGATATCGAAAGCCAGCCTTTCTTAGAGTCCATCCGTCAGTTCCAGCATGAGGTGGGACGGGAAAACGCGATTCTGATTCATGTGACGCTGATCCCGTATCTAAGTGCCTCTCAGGAATTAAAGACCAAGCCGACCCAGGCCAGTGTGAAGGATTTACAGGGCATGGGAATCCAGCCCGATATCATTGTCTGCCGCAGTGAGCACCCTCTGGATCAGGGGATCAAGGACAAGATCGCGCTGTTTTGTAATGTGCCAAACAACCGTGTTTTGCAGAATCTGGATGTGGAACATTTGTATGAGGCGCCCCTCGCCATGGAAAAGGAACATTTGGCGCAAGTGGCGTGCGAGTGTCTGAGACTGGACTGCCCGGAACCGGATCTCGCCGACTGGAGGGCCATGGTGGAATCCCTGCGGACTCCTACCGATTCCGTGACGGTTGCTCTTGTGGGCAAATATACACAGCTTCACGACGCCTATATCAGCGTGGTGGAGGCATTGAAGCACGGCGGTATTTCTCATCGCTGTGTGGTGGATATCAAATGGGTGGATTCCGAGACTGTCACCGGAGACAACGTGGACTCCATCCTACGCGACGTAAGCGGCATTCTGGTGCCCGGCGGCTTCGGTGACCGGGGCATCGAGGGCATGATCGAAGCCATCACTTACGCCAGAGAACGTAAGATTCCTTTTCTGGGTCTCTGCCTTGGTATGCAGTTATCGATCGTGGAGTTTGCCCGAAATGTAATCGGCTACAACGATGCCCACAGCATTGAACTGGATCCTTCCACCACCCATCCCGTGATCGCGCTGATGCCCGACCAGAACGGCGTAGAGGATATCGGCGGCACCCTGCGTCTCGGCTCTTATCCCTGTGTGCTGGACAAGGCATCAAAGGCGTATGCGTTGTACGGCGAGGAAACCATTCACGAGAGGCACAGGCACCGCTACGAAGTCAACAACGACTACCGTGCCGTACTCACGAAAAAAGGGATGCGGCTCTCCGGGCTTTCTCCCGACGGGCGAATCGTGGAAATGTGCGAGCTGACGGATCACCCTTTCTTTGTAGCGACACAGGCGCACCCGGAATTAAAGTCCAGACCGAACAGACCGCATCCGCTCTTTAAGGGGTTTGTGGAAGCCGCGCTAAAACAAAAACAGAAATGATTATTCCAAAAGAAAGGCACTTCGTACGGAGCGCCTTTCTCTTACCTCAAATATATTTCTTGAAAACCATGCTTCTTAAATCCATTTCATTATTGATTTAGCTGTATCGTGATTCCCACATACAACAAATCCGGATTTTCTCCGACTACCTCCTTGTTTTGCTCGTAAAGCCCGCTCCAGCGCATTCCGTCACCGAGCTGTTCTTCTGCAATGCTCCAGAGGCAGTCCCCTCTTTTCACAGTGTAACTGTCTTTCTTCGCATCAGATTTTTCTTCCCCGGAATCCGCCTTCGTTTTCGTCGAAGACTGCTCTTCCAGCATCTTTCCCAGCTCTTCGTTAATCACCCTGTTTATGCTCTCGAGCCACTCCACTAATTCCGGATGCTCTGCAAGCAGGGCATTGTATGCTACCGCAATTTCATTGCTGTGATCCTGCATTTCATCCGACAGGGTAAGCTCCCGCATTTCCTTGAAAAATGCATCCGGGAACGCCGAGCCGTTGTCCACCACTATCTTCAGCTCTCCCTCTTCATTTCTTTCTACCAGCACCACATTCAGACCCGGAATCCCGAAATCAAAATCCTCAGTGAGTAGATCGCTACTCACCGAAGCGACCCAGTGTTTTCCGTCAGACATCTGGCATACAACAACCCTAATGTTTTCCCAGCCCGTAATACCTTGCTCAAACATCGGCTTGTTTCGTAAAAGGTCAATCTGAAAATCCCGATCTTCCGGGTCATCCACATAATCCGCCAGCGTATCAATCCTCTCCGGCGAAAACGCCTCACGGTATGCGGTGACAAACTCGATGACTTCCTGTTCCTCCGCGGCTGCCGCGCCTTTTTTCTGCGCTGTGACAGTTGTACCTGTCTCTTTCGCCTCGCAGACAGTTCTTCCGCCGGGGAAAACCCCGCACACTGTAAGCACAGCTCCCAGTGTCAACAATCCCACTGCAAACGGCGGGAGTGCCGGCTCTCGCGGCTGCCGCCAATTGTTCATGCCCGCACACGCGCTCTGCTCATTGCCCACAGAAAACACCGGCGCAGTCCACCACAGCCACCTTCCCCTTCCGTCCGCCATATGCTTGACAGCATCCGTTTTTCCCCATACACCTTTCTTTATCATCCCACACTTTCCGTCCAGCCTGTATACACAAACGCCTGAGGAAAGTTTTATCCTTCCTCCAGCGCATTCAGTTTTTCCACAATCTCCTGTATGTCTGCCATATTCATATCGCCGCCAAAGCTGACCGCACTCCGCAGAGGCGCAAACTCCGCCATCGCCGCATTCATCTCAGCCGAGATAGCCTCGCTGGCAGCGCTTCCCTCCGACAACGTGCCCTGTCCCCCGCCAAAAATATCAAGCCCCAGAAGGTCTTTCACAATCTCCCTCGCACGCGGATCCCTGAGCACATCGCCCATTGTGGTATCCGTTGTGTACACGAAAGGAATTTTCACCGTGGATTCTACGTTAACCTCTTTAGTCAATCTTATATCCGCAGAGGAAGCGCCGACCATAAGATCAAAGGCTCCCGTCTCCACATACCAGTCCTGCAGCTTTACGCTGTAAAAGGCGAACGCCCTCTTATCCAGCGTGAAGGTCACTGTCTTCGTCTCTCCCGGCGCAAGCTCCACCTTCTCAAAACCTTTCAGCTCCTTGATGGGACGAATCACCGCACTCTCCCGATCCGCCACATAGAGCTGCACCACTTCTTTGCCCGCCATGTTCCCTGTATTTTTAATGTCCACGGAAACCTCCATGGTATCCCTATCTTTCATAACATCCTTATCCGTGCGCAGATTGGAATAGGCAAAGGTTGTGTAAGAAAGACCATGTCCAAAGGGGAACAGCACATCCATTTTCTTCTTATCATAATAACGGTAACCCACAAAAATACCCTCGCGGTATTCCACCTTATCCCTCTCCCCGATGTAGAAGAGATAGGACGGATTATCCTCCAGCTTGAGCGGGAATGTCTCCGGCAGCTTCGCGCTGGGATTCACCCTGCCAAACAGAATATCGCAGACCGCGCCGCCCACTGCCTGACCGCTGAGATACGCTTCCACAATGCCCTTCACCTCGTTCACCCACGGCATTTCCACCGGGGAGCCGTTGTGCAGTACCACGATGGTATTCGGCTGTACCGCCGCCACCTTGGAAATCAGCTCATTCTGGCAGTCCGGCATCCGCATGTGTTTTCTGTCAAATCCCTCTGACTCAAAAGCGTCCGGAAGCCCCGCAAAGATAACCGCGACTTTCGCCTTTTTCGCCGTCTCCACCGCCTCCGCAAGCAGCTTCTCATCCGTTTTATCTTCTTTGTCGTCAAAGCCCTGCGCATAGGCCACATTCGCCATGCCCTCCACTGCATCTAACGCCGAGGTAACCTTATGGCTGTTGATGTGGGAGCTGCCGCCGCCCTGATAGCGGGGCGTTTTCGCGTACTTTCCGATAAAGGCAATCTCATCCTGCTCAGACAAGGGCAGCACATTCTCATTTTTAAGAAGAACAATCGTCTCCTGCGCTATCTTCCGCGCCATTTCATGATCCTTGTCTCTGTCAAAAACCGCGTTCTTATCCCGATTTTCCTCAAAGCGGAAAACAATGTTCAAAATACGCGCCACCGCCGTATCCAACACTTTTTCCGGCAGCTCGCCGCTCTGCACCGCGCCCACGATCAGCTTGTCATTGAACCCGTTCGAGGAAGGCATCTCCAAGTCCAGCCCTGCCTGCAAGTCCTTCACACGGCTGTTGACCGCGCCCCAATCACTCATCACATAGCCCTCAAACCCCCACTCATCACGAAGCACCTCCGTCAGATATTTATGATTCTCCGCAGCATATGTGCCATTGATTTTATTGTAGGAACACATCACGGTCCAAGGCTTTTCCTTTTTCACCGCGCCCTCAAAGGCCGCCAGATAAATCTCATGCAGGGATCTCTCTCCGATTTTGGAATCCGAAGTCATCCTTCTGGTCTCCTGATTGTTCCCCAGAAAATGCTTGATGCTGGTTCCCACATTTTTACTCTGTACACCGCGGATCAGCGCGCCCGCCATCTCGCTCGCTACGAGGGGATCCTCGGAATAATATTCAAAATTACGCCCGCAGAGAGGAGACCGCTTAATATTCACCGCCGGTCCGAGAATCACGCTCACGCCCTCCGCCTGGCATTCCTCTCCCAGCGTCTCCCCCATCTGCTGTATCAGCTCTCTGTTAAAGGAAGCTGCCGTACCGCAGCCGGCCGGAAAACATACCGCCTTAATACTGTCATTCACCCCTAAGTGATCGCCCTCCTGCTCCTGCTTGCGCAGGCCATGCGGTCCGTCCGACACCATGCTGGCGGGAATCCCCAGCCGTTCCACGGCCTCCGTATGCCAGAAATCCGCCCCCGAACACATAGAGGCTTTTTCCTCCAGCGTCATCTGTGCAACGATCTCTTTGATTTGTTCTGCTGTCATGTTATCCTCCATTCTGCAGTCCGCTCTTCCGGCTGCACCATTGATCGGGCCGGTTTCCACACCTTCTCCACACCAAAACCGCCCCTCCATGCTATTAGTGTAACATGACTGAAGACGGCTTCCAATAGGTTTTTTGTTCTGTACGCGAATTATTTCCAATACTGTAAAAGACAGGAAGCGAATGGATGACATATATCCCCCTGTTCCTGTATTCGTTCCGGTGGAACATGAAAGTAAGCTATTATGAACAGAAATCCTTTTGGTCGTTATGCGCATACATGATCCGCAGCCGCAGAGGGATTGAAACACTGGTGCATCTTATCAATATCAGCTACTGTGCCGTGAAATTACCGCCCATAATTTATCGGGATTACAGCCGCTTTTAAGCGCCTGCTTATAATCCTTCTTAAACTGTCCCGTAGTCCTTCGTGATCTCCTGAAGTTTTCTTATATCTGCCTCCGGAATAGACTCGCTATTATATTGACGGGCCAATGCTTAGGTCTGACCACATAATTGACCATAATCAGCGGAGAGTGCGTTGATATATTTTCGTTTGGTATCCATGCTGGGATGGACGTATTTGTTCAAGGTAATCTGCACATTGGAATGCCCCAGAATTTCGCTGAGACATTTGACATCCATTCCGCTGTCAATGCAGTTTGTGGCAAAGGTATGCCGTAAAATATGGAAATTGTAATTAGGGGCATTGATCTGTTTGAGATACTTCTTAAAATGATTTTGATAAGTCCGCGGTTCCATTGGTTTACTGTTTTTCAGGACATACTCCTGCTCTCCCTGTCGAAACTTGTTGAGAAGTGACAGCAGGGTGTCCGAGATGGGAATTTCCCGTTTAGAAAAGACGCTTTTAGGCGGCGTTTCTAAAAGAGTGGTTTTTGCCGGTCCCTCTTTACTCTCGATTCTCTGTACGGTTCTGTTTACATGAAGCAGGCCTTTCTCCTGATCGATATCAGCCCACTTCAAAGAGCATATTTCTCCTAATCGAAGACCCGTGAAAAGGCAGAGATAAATTCCCGCTTTGGAAATGTCCATGTCGCTATAGAGAAATTGTATCAGTCTGCCTTGCTCCGTGCGATTCAAAATTTCGATTGCAGACGGCCGCTTTTGCCGGGAACAGCCTGTGATAACGGGCATGGGATAACCGTATTGCTTTTCGGCAAAACGTAACGTCTGCTTGATGGCAGCCAGAATGCTGTGTTTCGTCGTATCCGACACATCCAGCGCCGATATTTGAGTCTGGATATAGCCGTTTGTCATTCCGGAAAGCCTGTCTTGAAAAAAGTGAGAACGAATATGGCAGGTATAAAGTTTTTTATACTTAATATAAGTAGAGTATTTTCTACTCTGCTCCACCTCTTCCAACCATTCTTCCATAAGTGTGCAAAAATCAGCATCACAAATTTGCTGCCTGTCGCTGATGCGAATCGCCGGGAAGTCAGAGGAATCTGTTTTTGCAGTCATTTTTTCTTTTACTTCGCCGTAAGATTTTCCATAGACGGACAGATACCTCCTTTCGCCATCAGCAGATACCGCCGGATATCGACCTTCCCACCTGCCGTCTGTGCGCTTCCTTATGTTGTCACCTCGTCTTGGCATATGTAGTTCTCCTTTCTGACCACTTTTTTGACCACAAATATACCATTAATAACAGTCTGCGGGACAAAATATGCCAAAATTTTACAAGGCATTTATCAACAACGGCTTTTCGTTCCTGATATTCCGCACACCCGCCTTTATAATGAAGACAAAGCATATTACTTTCCTGATAACAAATATTCGGCGCAGAAGATTTCTCTGCATCGGTGTCAGATAAATCGGTGTTCTATACTTTTGAACCCACTATCACAATTTATAAGCAGGGGATTCTCATACAATTACACTTGCGGAACAGGAGGATGTAAGAATGGAATATGCAAGAATCAGAAAAGAGGAGTCCCTTATGGAGAAGTGAGACGGGTGTACGGGAATACTGGATTGTTGATTTGGATAGGGAAACCGTTACGATATATGAAACGGAAAGATGGGAGGTTCCGTCATGCCATTCGTTCTCTGAACGGATTCAGACAGGGATTTGCAAAGACCTGTATCTTGATTTTACAGAATTTTCAAAAGGCTAAAATGCCGCTGCCAAAACATGACAGCATTGCCTTGCGTGTTAAAATTGGCAAACAGCCTTAAGTATAATTTATGACAATACATATAATTGCAAACAGTCATAAGACAAGAGATTTCTAACATAGAAAATTTCGCAGAATATCCAGTTCCGCGAAATTTTTCTATATAAAAATCAACGTTTCCGAAGCGCAATCATGCAATATCCCCCGCCCTCCTCTCCGTTCCCGAATCGGATTTTCCCGCCATGCGCCAAAATAATCTTCTTCACGATCTCCAGACCACGAATATTTTCTCCCGGCGAATCCTTCTTCCGGCTGCGCAGACGGCGCAGAACTTCTTCGGAGTAACCTACGCCGTTATCTTCCAGACGAATATCACATTTCTTCTTTTCCTGCCACATGGAAATCCTGATTTCCACAGAACCGCTCTTGCCACTGTGCTTCACGCTGTTATTAATCAGGTTGCGGAATACCCGCACAAAAAGCTGTCGGTCTGCATTTACGCATAGCTGCTCCGCAGACGGCGCAATCTGCACATCAATTCCCAGCTCTCCCGGCATGGAATCGTTAAGGAAGGAAACGGCAACGCCTCTGATAATCTCCGCCGGACGCACTTTTTCTTTCCGCAGCGCCTGCATGGAATATTCCAGTTGAGAAGTCAAATTTAAATCGGCAATCAATTCTTTCATAACCATACTCTGATGCCGTATTACAGCTGCCTGCTGCCTCGCTTCCTCCGCCAGCCCTTCGCTGTGTTCCAACGTATCGGCGTATCCCATCACCACCGACAAGGGCGTGCGGATATCGTGGGAAATACCGGCTATCCACTCAATACGCGCCCGTTCCCTGTTTCTCGTAAACCGCTTTGTAAAAAGAAATGCCAGCGCCACTATCCAGATAAAATTGATGAAAAGGCAGGCAAGAATCGTCCGTTTCAAAAAATCCATCCAAGAAATACTAAATTCTATATTGTATTTCCACATTGTCTCCTTCTGCATCCCCACTACCATAATCCGGTCATCCCATGCGCGCATCTGCACAGGGTATCCTTTCAGATACCACTTACTCATACGGGCAATTTCCGAGCGGCTATACCCCTCCTCAAGCTCTTCTGGTTTGCGTATGCTCCATATCACCCGTCCGTTCTCATCAAGAAGCATAGCCCATTGTTCTTTCTGTGCAAATTCCTCCGCCAGCTCCTCGTCAAGCTCATACCCGCTCTTCGTAAGGTGCAGCGCCTCCATAACCCTGCCTCCGTAAATATAGCTGGAATCTGTATTCACATAGACGACCGCCGCTGAGATAAGAAACACGATATTTAATATGCCCGTCAGCAAAGCAACGCCAAAAACCGACAACACACCGTAAAATATAAGGCGTGCCATTTTTTTGTAATTATAGTTCAACTCTCCTTTTAAGCTTCTCATACCAATCTGTATCCCAACCCTCTCACCGTCAACAGATGCTTTGGATGGGAAGGATCTTCCTCAATTTTCTCCCGCAGCCTGCGGATATGCACCACCAGCGTATTTTCATATCCGTAATTTTCTTCCTTCCAGACAGCATCACATAATGCGTCAACGGTCACGATCCGTCCTCTCTCCTGCGCCAGTTTCTGTAAGATGGCGTATTCCTTCGCCGTCAGAGTCATTTCCTCCGCTTCTTCTGCCGCACCGTTTTCGCCACTCTGCGCTATGCCATCCCGGTTTTTATTCGTCTCTCCATTTTCTGTGTCCCTGCTCCAATGCACGACCCCGCTGCCCAGATCCACTATACATCTGCCAAGTACAATCTTCTCTGTCTCCTGTATACTCTTGACCCGATACACCCGTTTCAGCACCGCCGTTACCCGCAAAATCAGTTCCTCCGGCAAAAATGGCTTCGTAATATAATCGTCCGCGCCGAGTCCCAGCCCCCGCAGACGGCTTTCGTCCTCATCCCGCGCCGACAGGAAAATCACGGGTACCTCCGACATTTGCCGCAGCTTTTTCAATAAAGAAAATCCGTCTCCGTCGGGCAGCATGACATCCAGAAGAACGAGATGCGGCTCTTTTAACGCAAACAGTTCCTCCGCTTCCAGGCAGTTTGCCGCCACAGTCACATTATGAAATCCCGCGCGGCGCAGGAAGCCGCTTACCATATCGCGCAGTGCCTTCTCATCATCTACAAGCAAAACTTTGCAGCCATATAAATTCATGGAAAATTCCTCTCATTTTGACCAGTTCCCTAGTTCAGTATATTATTTTCCACACTGTCTGAAAAGATTCCTGCGCGATTCTTAAGGTAAACGTAAGATTCAGAAATTACTGTCCGGCAAATTTCCGCAGCTCATCCCTGAGTGCAATACCTTTCTCTGTAAGCTGTACCGGCTTCTCTTCCTCTTTCTCATTCTGCGCGTGGAAATCACCGGACCAGAATCCGTCCGCCTCGATATAATTGGGCTTTTCCTCTCCTTCAAAAACGAAATGATATACGATATCATGGTAAGGCTCCGTAATCACCTCCGAGATTTCCGACACGCCGTCTGGCGTCATAAGCCAGTCCCCGGCCTGCAATTCGCCTGCCGCCATACGTCTGCCCTCCGGTGCTGTCCCGTCGCTGACTAACATGGCGTGACCGCCGGAAACGCGGGTCTGCTTACCGTCCCGCGTCACGATTCGGATAATCTCCTCATCCTCTCCTGTCAGGATACCCGACACCGTGAGCATGTTACCGTCCCGCGCGCAGATTTGATCTCCCGCCTCTATTTGATCCGCCCGTCTTGTTCTGCCGTCCGCGGTCGTGATCAGCGTATCTTTCGCAAAACAGCCCCAATAAATCTCTATGGGCGGGATATAGACTGTCGTCGCATTCTCGCGCACATAATACGAGGTGACCATATCCGGCAAATGATCACTTCCATAAATAGTAATTTCATAGGTATCATAATCGCAACCCGCCAATTTTTCATGTTCAACCCTTAAAACAAACCTCCCCGCCAGAAAACATTTATGTAGACTGTTATTCAGAAAATCACCGGAAATCCCGCTGTACCAGTCATACGGGCTCAACCCCGCATCCACAGGCAGCTTCAAATCAAAATGCGCCGTTTTTGTCTTGCTGTCATAGGTCAGCGCGCCATTTTTCTGTAATGCCTCTCCCAGTTTATCGGGCGATATATCCTCGCGGTGTCGTGCCAAGGTATATCTCTCTTCCTTTAAGAAATAATGCATCGTCGACACCGGCACCTGCTTGCCGTCCTCTAAAATATAAGAATCTATTTTCGCGCCCGTCACTTTCCCTTTGGACACATCCCGTAGTACAATGTCACCTGAAATCGGAATAATTGTACGAAGATTTTTGATATTGTTATTATGATGATATGGACCATTTTCATCCCAATAATCTGCATCACTCAACAATTGCGGATTATTTCCGGGTGTCCTTCCGTACAGGAACTTGATTGTTCCATCCGTCTTTCCCTGATGCCAATGAGGATTCGTCACCGTTATTTTTTTAACGTAGCTGGTAGCTTTCTTCCGGCTAAAATAAAAGGACTGGCTAAGCGGTTCCAGAGAAATCAATTTCTGGTTTTCATCATAATAGAATATGTTCATCTCCATAACCAGATTTCTGCCCTCAATCTCTTCCCACGGTATCTCTTCCGTCTCCACCTCATCCACGATGTGCTCGACATGATCCTCATACAAAAGCGTCATTTGCTGATATGTTTGGCCGGATCCCGCATCCCTGAAATTCAGACGTACAACAGACTCCACCAGCCGGGGATTGGCGTCATCAGCCACCTTCTCGGAAACTACCGGCAAGGAGTTATAATAATTGGACTGCAATGCGACTGAAAATTTGTAAAAATCATATTCTTCCTCCGCATTGTCCGACACCGCAGCCTTACAACACGCCTCGCCTTTGACTGCCACGCCAATCTGACTGGCCGCTGTTATCTGTGTTTCAAATTGATACGCCGGAGCGTCATCCACCGCACTTCGACCGCACAGCATACCTTCCGTCTCCCGCATCCTGCACACCGTAGACCAAATCCGGGGATACTTTTGCAGGCACATTTCCCCTCCGTAAGCCTGGATAAACCTTCTCAGATCCCCGTCGTCCCGCAGATCGAGTATCCTCGGTTCTGTTGTCGGCAGGAGCGTATTCATCAGATCGCTCTCGGTTCCATTGACAGACACCCCGCCGTCAGGATGATGGATTGTTATCTTCCCGTCTCTCCCCTGCCTGCCGCCGTTTCCGCCGTCTCCGCATCTGCCTCCCTTTGTACCCTTTTGGCCGCTGCCGCCGCCTTTACCTGCCGCACAGGCGCCACCTTCTCCACCGGATCCTCCGCGGCCGCCTCTTGCCGAGTATGCATAGGCATAACTTGTAGATTTCTTGTTCTTCCTGTCATAATAAAAGTCTATCTCTGCACCGTCCCCGCCGTCTCCGCCATCGCCGCCGTCTCCGCCGTCCAATCCGTCCTCACCGCTCTTTCCCGTGCCGCCGTTCCCACCGTTCCCGCCGGCGGCCTTAATATGCACATCTCCTTCCAGATCCTTGACGGTTATCTTAATCCTCCCGCCGCTATGGCCATCTCCGCCTCTCTCACCTGAATCGTAAGCGGCGTCTTTCCCGTCCTCTCCCGTGACAAGAATATCAAACTCATTGACGCACGGATTGGTTTTGTGATTGATCAGCTTCCGGATCGTAAGCTCTGTGAGCTCCTCCGAAATGATAAGGCATCCCTCTTCAACCAGCTCAACACAATCCAAATCCTCCGTAATAATCATTTCCCCTGAAATCGTTTGTTTACCCATATAAATATTCTCCTTTCTAAAATTTGTAATGCCAGCTTTCCGTTCCTTGTTCCGTCCAGAAGAATCCTCTGATTTCTTCCCCGTCAACACCACCTATGACCGGTCTTGTCTCTTTCAGAAATCCCGGGAAATAATGCACATCCGTAAATTTCTCACGGTCGCATACCTCAAAAGCATACCCATTCAACACGATGTATACCGCATTGGATTTCACCAGCCAGAGATTGTCATCCGGCGTCTCCGGACATTCAAAAATATTATTTCTGAAATCATCATCCAGATCATAAAAGTACACCTTGTTATCACTGCAGGAAAACGCCAGATAGCTCCTCCTTCCATCGGCAAGCACATCCGCCGCCGCAAGTCTCGCATCCGCCGGAACGTTCATATACTGTCCGTTCATCAACGCGCCGCCCTTTAACTCATAGACCGCCAGAACGTCCCGGAACACCAATACGATCCTAAGATTCCCCGGATCCGACAAAAGTGCGTAAGCTGCCAAACCGGTTCTGGCTATGACTTTGCCGGACCACGTTTTGCTACTCCAGTCCATCTCACAATAAGTCAGCTTACTGTCATCCAGATAACATACACAGAATTTGTCCTCCGAGAGAGTGGAAGAATAGAAAGTATAGCCGGAAGCTGCCGCCGTATTTTCGGCATAAGCCTCCCATGTAACACAATCATCGCTGACATACAGGGTTGGATGGATGTACAGGTAATATTGTTCCCCATTGTCCTGATAAATTTTAAAACGTCCCTTCTTCTCCGTCCTGGGAAGACCTGTCGGCACTGCCTGTGTCTTGTCCCACAGCGTCCGATATACCACCAAAGACTGTTGTACCGCACATGCGTTATTGTAGACCAGAAGCGTAAATCTCCGATCCCTGTCAATCTTGACATGATAGGGCGGAAGGTTTGCCACCACGGTTCCGTTTTCGTCATGCAGGAATGTCGACGCTTTCGCGTTCTGATGAATCCGCCATGAAATATCGCAGCTCCCGCCTTTGTGTACCACCGTCACGGCGTTTTCCGCCCCTGAAACATAAGCGCCAAACCGTTCAATATAAGCCGTGTATTCCCATGCAAGGCTGCGCGTATATTCGATGCGTTCCTCCACCCCGTGAAGCAGCTCATCAAAATGACAGATAGAGACATCCAGCTTGATGGTATCCCCCGGTGAAAATCTTTTTGTAAAAACGCACTTATCCGACAGCTGACAGTTTACCGAGAAATTCGGTTCCAAAGAAACCATCGCGGCTGTAATCACCATGCAGCCCTTCCCCGTATCCGGACATGTACCGTAGCCGATTTCCCAGTCCTTGCTGCCGTTTACATGAAACAAGTTACAGAAAGCGGTCACCCGGTCGTTTCTGTCGTCCTCCACATCAAACAACTGCTCGAAGCCTTTAATATAGATCGTCGGATATTCCTCACCCCTCCCAGCGCCTGTACGTATACGCATACTTTCCTTTTTCAGTACCGACAGATCCCCGGTTATGGTAATAGAAAAATCACTCTTAACAAGATAGATGTCCGGATATTGTGAGACAAAGATTTTCTCCGGCAATCTAACATCAATCCCTCCCGTCGTCTGTATTTGTGCCTCCATTCTCTCTGCCGTCTCTCGTTTGTCCAGTTTATTCCCTCCTCTCTGCCAATATGCCGTCGACGATCATCGACCCCGCCTCGACGATTTCTCCCATCGATAACGCATGATTTACAATTGCCAGCTCTTCATATCCGGGTTCTTGCTGTATTCCGCCGTTGACCTGCACACTGTGGTCGGCTCTCGGATAAAACAGGCTGTACTCGGTCCCTTTCACAAATGCGGGCAGCTGTGCCGTCTCCTGCTGCGCAAGCACCGTATTGAGTTGTGCGGCACACAGCTGGTATGGCGAGAAGTCCACATGCTCCCCGCAGACTTCCACCTGTTTTACCGGCAGGATGCCCGTGGTCACCGTGACCTTTAACATCGGGTCAAACAGCAACGGGACATACACCGCACCGCCCGTTCCCCGCACGGTGACAGGCGGCGCGTTCAGGTACTGTGCATCCACCCGCTCCGCCCCAAAAGCGGCAAAGCCATGTTCAAAATCCTGCGTGAAGCCGCAGCATACCCCGTCCGTGCTTCTGTTCCTGTCCCCGAACATAACAGGAAATTCCTGTGCCGCAAGCCCGGCATCCTCAAATCTGCCGATGTCTTCATCCCTCCTCGACCAGTGGGGCGCACCATAATATTCCAGCTCCACTGCCATTTCCGCCAGCACAAGCGCACGCCCGAATATAAAATGATTCTGTGCCAGAGGAACGGTAGCGTTTAGCTTGGTGTCTATGGTTTCCATCACTTCGGCAAAGGCCGATGTATCCTGTGCCAGAACATGGATCAGTTTCCTGATCCGCGGATCCATTGTCCCCGGCGCGCCGGGCGACGGGAGGAATCTGCCAAACGTTCTCTTTTTCCCGTTAATCGTCCGATACGCCGCCTTCAATACCCCGATACTTTCCCCGGAAGCAGAGAACACGTTCAAGTTCCTGTTCAGCAAATCGGGCAGGAAGATGCCAATCACAGGAGACCCGCACGGAAAAGGGAATGTGAAAACCGACCGGTTCCCTGCCGACACAAAATCCGCCTTCAGCCTGGCTGCGGAAGTGAGCGCCAGCGGCAGGAAACACATGCCATCCTGCACCGGCAATAAATTTTCCGAGAAATATTTTTTACCCCGGAAAGTCAGCTCATCGTCCAACAGTTTCCTCTGTTCCCCAAAAGAAGATACGATGGCAAGTTTGGACAGTCCAAAGTACCCCTCCCTGAGCGGAAGGATCCGCGAGTCACGCAGCACTGCCAGCCTTTCCGCCTCCGGCTCGTAGAAAGTTTTCTCCTCCGGCGAGATACAGGCAGCCACTTCCCGGGAAAAGGCATCCTCCGGATCGATTGTAATGGGATACTGACAGGCATGGGCAAGCCCGCACAGATCAACGGTAAAACCGTCCAGTCTCTGGGATACCGCCGCCAAATCCTTGATCTTCCCGGCCAGCTCCGTAATCTCAGGATCGTCCGAGTGCAGATTCAGATATTTCTCCATCTGTTCCTGCAAACGGTATACGCCGTGGGGCGTAAGCACGGTAACGCCCTCGCTGTGTACATCGTGCCGCTGCCTGCCGCCCTGATACATGTAATCCGTATCCCCATACTGCAAAACGCTTTCCGAAGGAACCGCGTCCACATAATCGGGGTAAAACACCGACTCCCACTGCATCAAAAGGGTAACCTGTTCTTCCGGTTCCCCGTTATAGACCACCGGGGAAATCTTGTCCCGGATCACCGGGGACAGCCCTAATCCCGGCAGCAGGTTCTTCCGGTCCAGCAGCACCGCCAAAAGGACGTAATCTTTACATTCTTTCCATATCCCCGTATTTCCTTCAAAGACATGTGTATCCGCAAAATATCCCCGAATCTCTTCCGCCGGAATATCCGCCGCAAGCGCCCCGGTCAGGCACAGAAGCGTGCCGTCCTTCTCAAATCGCCCGTCCTCCCCGAAAGCGTATGCCCTGTTCATGCCCTCGCCAAACAGCATCACTGTCGGGTCAGTTTGCAGGAAAAAGGGATCGCAGGCTTCTTTCTCCAACGTGGCGCCAATCTTTGCAAGAAGTTGTTCCAACGCGTCTTTCCCCTCTTCCGCCTGCCTGAGTTTGTCATAAATGTCATCCCTCTGCTTTCCGACCGCTTTAAACAGCGGGAGCATATAACCCTTAATCTGTTCTTCCCGCTGCAAACCGGCGTCCATATAAAGTTCCCACAAATAATACAGGGAATCCTTCTGATATTCCAGCACGCGGCGCATCTTACCGATCTCACGTTCCAGTAAAGCAAGCTGTACATATTGCTTTTCCATTTCCGCCATATCTGCTTTATGGTCACCCTGCAGGTCTTTTGGCAGTTTTACGCTGTAAGCCCTCTCTATGGGATCCAGCCTGGAAAATCCCCTGTAATGAATATCATCATCAATCTTAAAATCACCGTCCGGCGAAGACGCCTCGCCAGCCGTATCGTACTGGATGGATGTCAGAAAACGCTCCATCCCCTCCCGGTTTCCAAAATACTTTTCACTGATGATTGCCGACAGCGCCTCCGCAGAGCTCTTGCCTATACCTATGTTGATCTCTCCCACAGGCACCGGCTGCTCCCTGGAAAGGTCAATGCCGCCTGCCACGCCAAATACCATGCTCGTCTGGCAGACCGCCCCTTCCCCGTCAAGCGACAGACCATAATCCGCCATAACCTGTTTCATATCGTCGGCATTTCGCACCCGATGGAACAAATCATTGACCGGATTGGAATAAATCCCCGTCACACAATAAGTCAGTGCCGCATCCGCCGGTACGCCCTCCAGACTGTCATAAAATCCAAATACACTTGCGCAGCTCGGGTAGTATGCCGAAAACATCGGATTTCCGGCGCCCAGCGCCGTGATCCTGTCAAAGTATCCGCACTCCCCCACCGGCTCGGGCGCCGGCCTGTTCGCGGGATAACTCCTCCCCATATAGCGAAAACGGTGTCTCGTACGCAGATCATCGAATTTTGGAATGGTGATGCTGTCACTGTAGGCATCGTCAAGGGAATAAAAATTGCTTTCCACGACATGGCTTTCCATCTCGATTTTCCGGTTCCTGATATACATTCTCGTGACCAGATATCGGTCCGGTACTGCCGGATATTCCATCGTCGTTTCCCCGTTTTCGTCCGTCACCTCGTGTCCCTTCTTAAGCGCGGATGGAAGGACGAAATGTAGGTGCACGCCGCGTTTTAACAAAATCTTCGTATTGAATGCAGCCGGTGTCGAATCCTTGCCCAAGTAGGAGCGCAGCGCCGTCTTATAATTAGGGTCAAGCGCCGGCACCAGAAGCGGGCTTTCCAGATACCGCGCCAATACGATCATCGGAATCACCATTTTATCAGCCATGTCCTTTCCCCTCCCATCAATCCTTTGCGGTAAGCTTCGCCCGATGCGCCGCCGCAATCATCTCAAACGCAAACCGTGCCGGCGTAATCTGTTCCGCCCCCAGCGCGCCCTTTGCCTTAAGCTCCCTGCCCATCGCATCCGCCAGCCGTCCGGCATGCAGCCTGCCGTTATCGTCTGTGAAGCTGTCGATGCAAAAACCACTTATCCGCTTCCCCATCTCCGCGCTATCCTGCGCGGAGCGCAAATCGATGCTGCGGGTAATCCGACCTGCAGATATATCCGTAGACGATACGCCGAACCGAAGCCCGGTTTTCGGCTCCTCAATCATGACCTGGTATATTTCCCCATGAAACAGCGCCAGAAGCACGTTGTCCGCAATTGTCTCCATGCGCAGGATCAAGAGCGGTGAGCCGTTGTCCATAGGATTCTTCGGGGCTCCGCTCCTGTCATAACCATACAGGTGCAGCCCTCTCTTTTCATCCACAAGCCGGGAACGCAGCAAGAACCCGCTCACCAGCGTGTAATCTTCCTGCGCTGCACAGGCTGGCACGTCTTTTAAGACATGCGTCCTGTGATTCACATGCATCTGCCTTACTCTTGGCATATCCGCATAATGCCTGTTTTCACCCGCCTTCTTTAACGTTGCCTTGTCCCACCGGGCATCCCTCTCGCACAACCTCCCGATGGAAAATGCGCCGTCAAGCAGCGCGTCCGTCCAGTTGATATCCAGATGGAAAAAGCGGATACTCTCCTCCGGCAGATCCGATGCTTCCGTCAGCAGGTACGTAAGCGGAACCCCTTTCAGCAGGCGGAGCTCGTCGGCGTACGCCTTCAGATCATCAGGCACATTTATGGGGATATAGCGTCTTGTCCTCACTTGTCTTTCCGCTGCCTGTTCCACCACCATTCGACGTTTCATAACGCTGTCACATCCTCCCTATTCCTGATAACTGCCCCATATATTGATTCCGCATCTTCAAGGTCAGTCGTTTACACCCTCATCGCTCACAGTGCACCACCGCCTTCTGACAGTTTCCCGCAGATTTCGCGAAGATCCGCCAGTGAAACGCCTATCGTCTGATTGAGCATCCGCAGATGTTCTTCCATTGCCCGCTCCCTTCTCCACATGGCGATCTTCTCCGCCTCCGTGCGTCGGCTTAAGCTGATCATCCGGCCGAGATTGAAGGCTGCGGAATAACTGATATCCAAAATTCCGTTCTGCGCATCATAAATCAGTCTGCCGTCCGCCGTATACCGCTCCTCCCCGCCCAGGTTATCATACCGCTCCATGTGATAGGGCAAAAGCGGCGAATGATACCTGGAATATGTCTTTTCACCAGTGCGCAGATAGTGCGGCTTTAAAGACTGATCCTTCACGGCGCAGGCATTCCTGCCGATTCCTTCCATCAATGCGGTAAAAGACTGATCCTGCGTCTTCTCGGAATAAATGTTCCAATGATAGATGGAGATCAGGCGCACCCTGTCACAGTCTTCCGGTATGTTCCCGTTCAGATAACCGTCAACAGGTACCAAATGCACGGTACTCTTCAAACTGCGTCCTTCCAAGGACGGAACAAACCGATTGGCAATGACGGTGGAAAACCACCCGTCCTGCTGCGAAAGGGAATCCTCCGTGGACGAAAGATCCACGAATTTCGCATGGGTAAGCCATTGCAGATCCTCCGCCGCCGGCATCACATCCTGGTAAGTCTGTTTCGGCATCGTGAGGATATGAATATTGTCATCGTCCCGACAGGACGTCACTTCCCTCTCTTTCAACGGGAAAAACACACCCCGTTCTTTTAAGCCCGTCAGCTTTGCATTTTCCACATCCGTCTCCACCGCACCTTCATTCGCCGCTACAACGATCAGAGCCAGCCAGGGAACCGGCCGCCCGTCGATATCGTCCCGCCAGCGGCGAATCCAAGGGTAGACCTGGTTATTCAATACAAGAAAGGGCAGTGTGCCCGCAAAATCCCCCTGCTGCTCCGGCGGCGGATACACGCTGAACACATCCGACCCCGCCAGTGTCCTCGTATTTGCCACAATACAAATTTCCTTTTGTACCTGAAAGGTCTCCGATACCGGTCTGGTAACATCCTGTCTGCCGGTGATCGTATATCTGCCCTCCTCGATAGCCGGTCTCACATAATCCGCCAATTTGAAATCCTGCGCCTGAAAATCCATAGTAACCTCCGAATACCCTGTTGTTAAGCCAACCGTCCTCTTTTATGTACCGATTAACAGCTCCTCCGACAGCCAGTCCTCAGCCTCCCCTGCAAACCGTGCGATCGACACCTGCTCCGTTATGCCGTTGTCTGCCAGATATGCCTGCCGCCTTTTCCTTGTCTCCGCGCTGTCCCCGTTTTTTGATAATTCGCCAATCGAGCCTTCATCAGACAGCTGCAGGAACTTGCCAGGAACAAATCGGAAACAGTCCCCATACGCAAGCGTGTTATTCCGATACAGTTCTTCCAGTGAAATGAAACGGCTCCTTGGGAAAAGTTCCGGCTGCTGCACTTCACTTGACAGCTCATAGGACGCACCGCACCGGGCATCCTTTACCATATTGTCTTCCCGCAGCCTGTCCTGCATGGCAGGCGCGCTCTTCCATAAAGCCGCCGGCACATTCCTAACCACGACGCCCTTCCTGAACCTGTCACTTATCGCCCTTTTATGCTCGTCTTCCACGGTGAGCGCTATCGTTGACTGGAGCGGCGCATTATTAACCGGCCGCACATTTCCCTGTTCCGGTATCTTGGAAACCAATGTGATGCCAAACCCGTTAGGATTGATGATGTCCGTCCCGTCAGCCGCCTGCCCGCAGACACCCGTAACTGTGATTGTAAGGATATCCGTATCTCCGCCTGTTCCCAGTCTGTGATTCCGCCCCTTATCCAACAGGAACGATTCCTTGAATGCCCCCCAGTCCAGCGTCTCTTTCGAATGATCCGCCCCTTTTGAGAAAGAGATCGTGAAAGAAATGATAAACCAGGAAACGTGAAGCCGCCCCTGTACCTCCGGCCCCCACAGATCCAGTGCCGCCGCCAGCTCGACAGAAAAGGTCTTATGGACAAACCAGCAGTCAACGCGATAGGAAGCGCCTAAGGATACCCCGATCCTTGCCTGATAAGCAAACGGCTTCCACGAAACGAGGAAATCCGCATAGGCAATGAACCATGCGCGCAGTTTGCCAAGCGTATAGACCGCACTCAGCTTACCGCCTGCCATGGCTGCACCGGGCGTAAGTGCAAAATAAATCTCGCCGGATATATTTAGATGAGAAGTAACATTCCAGTTCAAACCCAGTCGCGGCACTTCCGGATAATGCGCCGGTTTCTGAAACGCCGGATGGTATCCGCCCAGCGTAATCACGAAATCACCGCTGTGCTCACTGCCCTCAAACCAGAAAAATGCCGCGAAACCGCCTGTCAGCCTGCAGTCGGGTGACAGGATATAAGACGCGGAAGTAAGACGCGCCTCTGTACCGAACACGCCGGCCGACGGATCATACTCCCCCCTTATCGCCAGCTGCGCCTTGGCCACAGGATGGGACGGCGCACTGGGCGGCATGGATATATCCGCGATCCCAAGTACACCGATCTTAAGCCTGTTCCCGAAGGAAACCGAAAGAAGCAGGAACCCGTCCACGATTTTAAAGGAAGTAAACCTCACGCCCGCCGTCAGGAAATTCTGCCCGGTCTCCTCCACAATATAATTGCCCAGCTCGTTCAGCGTCTGCGCGTCAAATCCCTTCTTTACGGCTTTTATCAACGGATAGTCCGGCACCTGTTCTACAGAAGGCAGAACCAGGCTCCTGTTGTACCCAAACCCCAGCGCAAGCCCGGTCACAAAGAACGCCGGCGGCCCGCCGATGGGGGTCGAAAGCACCATATAGGCAAACAACGATCCGGAAGAATATTCTCCCACCGCCGTCACCGTGACTGATTTACATTTCACCAAAAGCGACCCTGCGTAAACCTCTTTCGCTTCCCTGTGTTTTCTGGAAAAGCTGCCGTTTACCGCCAACACCCCGTTGTCAAACGCCACCCCAAAACCGGAAAGATAGAACGCCACATCCGAAAGCCTGGATATATCGATCCCTACGCCAGCCTCTGCCAGACTGAAAGTAAACGGCGAGACCGCAAGGGAAGCCGAAAGAAGCACCACTACCCGGCTGCCGTCCAGACCGATCCCGACTTTGGAGACCGTCAAAACAGCAAAAGTTTTGTTCAGTTTGATCCACTTTACCGTCTCCGGCGTGAAGTTTCCTGCCACTTTCGCCAGACGCTGCGTCGGCTTATGCAATTCCAGCGTGCACTCGCTGCCGAATGCCGTGCATCTGAATACCACGCCTTTTGCCGAAGACGCCTCCAGCACAAAATCCTTTACGGACAAACCGGTGGTTCCCGGCGCCGCCTTCTGCACCAGCTCTCCCACCAGCGGCATCCGGAGCATATCCACGCAGACCCCTGGAACCGTCTCGTAGCTGACACACCATCCCGACTGTTCTCCCGCGTTTATGTCCGCAGAGATCTTCCCCGCATTTGTTGTCAGGCACAGCGCAAATCCCTTTGTAGTAAAATTGTACTGCACTCCCAGATTTGTGACGGCAAATGCTGTTATAAAATCAGGAAGATGCCCCACCGCAATCCCAAACTCCCCGGCGATCCTGCCGAAAGTCAAATCTGTAAAAGCCGCCCCACCGGACAGTATAAATCCTTCCTGTCCTTTAGACACGGTAAGCCTTATCTGCGTTCCGCATATCTGAATCCCGGCAATCACCTGAAATGCCACGGCTGCACCCTGTTCGGACGAGATTTCAAGTGCCATCTCCCGAACGGCAAAGTCTTCCGAAACCACCAGCACATTTTCCATGCCAACACAGCCGTGAAACGCTTTCTTCCCCGATTCATAGGAAACCGTAAGCATACGTATATTCGCGGCAAGCAGAATATCCGGAAGAGACTCCTTGTCAAAAGTCTGTCCGAAATCCCGTGCGGCCTGCGCGATAAACTCCCACAGACTGTAATCTTCATCCGAATAAGCCATGGCTTCAAAAGTAAGGCCGATATCCGTACCATATCTGCCGGTCAACGCCAGTGTGACACCGCCCAGCGCAAAAGACCCGCCCAGCGCAATCGCGCCAAACTGCCCGTCACAAAAATCAAGCGACAGCGACATCCCCTCAATGCCAAGCTTTCCCTGCCCCACCTCAAATTCCAGCACATGCTCTGCCGACAGGTACAGGGAGTAATTGCCCGAAGCCATGTCCGCGCTAAACTCCATACCCGTCAATTCCACAGGCGGAAAGCTGACGTCTTTGGCGAACAGCCCGGCAACATCCGCAAACCGCAGCGTGGAATCATCCGCCAGACACGCATAAATCGTCTGTTTCGAGCTGTACATCAGGTCAAAAACCGTGCTCCCGATATGCCATTTTCCAAGCACCCGGTAATCTACCTTCCTTCTCCTCTCGTCGAAAGGATATTCGATATTCATATCAAAGTATGGCTGCAGCGTGATCTTATCATCAAAAATGCACCATGGTTTCCCCGCCGTCACCGTAAACCCGATCTGTGTGACACCCTCTGACACCGTATCCACCGTGAGAGAAACGCCCCGCAGTCCCAGAGATCCAAAAACGCTTTCCTCAACCGGCAAAAGTTCGGAACCAAAAACCATCCCGTCAAGCCCGAAAAGGGACAGCAGACCGGCTATCGTAAGAACCCTGCCTTCCTCGTATTCACCGCTGATATAGAACCTGTCAGCGTCCGGCGAAAGCACAATCGTCAGGTCAAACTGTTCTGCAATGTCTGTCAAAAGAAAGATAACCGGAAAGTCAAATACGTCATCCAGCCCGCTCGTTATACCCACCCGATGTACCGCAAGGGACAGCTTATCCGCCACCCGGCATACGGATTCCACGGCGATTTTCCCTGCAAAATGCAGACCGTCCGCAGTCTCCGTTACTGTACAGAAAATCTCCGCCGAATCCGCCAACGGCACCTCCTCTTTGACATGCTTCCAAAATGACGCGTCCGTCGCAATCTTCGCCTGATAGGTAAATGCTGTTTCCGCCAGACTGCATTCCCGGATATCGGAAAAACAGATGTCTGAAAGGAACGGCGCGCGCTGCGCATCTAAATAGCATTCGGGAAGCGCGGGGAAATGCTCTGTAAACCGATACTCCCTTCCAGACTCCGCGCAAGCGCATATCGCATCATAAAGAGATCGAAGCCCTGAAGTTTGCATAGATAACGCAATGTTCCTGTCCCTCATAAGGCTGTGCCGTACCGTTTTGGGAAGCGGGGTCTCCTTCCCGAACACCTTAACATTTAAATTAGAGAAGCTGCGTATTTTCAAACCGCTCAATCCACTAACATCCTGGGGTTTCCCTATGGGGACATCAGACGGCTGCTCAATAATCGGCTGTGCCCATCTGGGCACTTCATAACCCTGACTTGTCAGCGCGCTGCGTAACTCATTTATTTTATCGTTCAGCGCATCGATCTTCTCAATTCCCTTTTTTCCCGTTTGCGTATTATAATGCTTGATCCGGATCTGCACCATAACCCGCATCGGATGTAATACGCCGGTGAAATTCGGCACAGCATCCTGCATAAACGGCAGCATGCTGACAATCTCAAAGGGATCGTCATATCTGGGCAGCTCCTTCTCATACGCCATTGCCGCCTCTATATTGATTTGATGATACAGCTGGCAATACAGGCAGCACTTCGTCTTATAAGCAGAAATATCTTTCGGTTTCAAAATACAGGGTAATGCCAATGCATGGGATAATCCCCCCTCGAAAGTCTCCGCCAGCGTATGTACCGCGCTGATCCGCTTATCATAATAGAGCCGCCAGAATGCAAACATCGTGGGCAGAATGACCAAACTGATTGGCAGCCGCCCATTCTGAAACTCAAAATCATCCACTCCCAAATACTGTTTATAAAAATCCAACAGTCCGGCCGCGTGCCCGGACGGTCCTGCCCAGAGAGGCATAAGGGATTTTCTGTACCCTGCCGTCACCGAATGCATTTCGTCCCGTGTCCAACTCCATAATAATATACCGGGCGGTTTGTCAGAGTCGTTTTGGGGCTCCCGTTTCGGTATGGTAGGTATAAAAAATGCATTTGGCGCCTCCACAATCTCCCATTGTCTCTGCGATCCATCCACCAGCTGCAAAGCATAGCGATTCCCATTAGGCGGTTTGTTAAATTTTCGTATGGCATTGATAATCATGGCGCCGCGTATGATCGGCGGGAATTTGCGATATCCTTTCACACAACCGTTTATAATCTCAGCCTTTTTATGATCTTCCACTGTGTCGCAGGGAATTTTACAATCGCCTTCCAGATATGCATTAATCAAAGATATAAATGCAATCCATTGCTCTTGAATCTTCAATGTTTCAAGCTGCGGAAAATAGAAATAGATATATTCCGTTGCCCTAATCGGATTTCCCCCATAAGATAGAAAAAGGCTGTGCAGCTTTGGGTTCGCGGCTACCTTTTCGTCTTTAACACTAAGGACGACACATTTCACAAACGCTTTCTGCGCTTCCAGCAATTTGTCAGACTGGCACAGTTCAAGCGCATAAATCTTCTCCAGCTTTTTGGTCGCATAGGTAGTGATCTCCCCTATGACAGCCCTGGCCAGTTCTGTCATATCTTTACAGCACCGCACCTGATCCCGGTTTGACGTCTTGAGTTTTTGCAGCCCGGCTGTACTGACTTCCCCTTCTTTCAACGCCTCTATTTCTTTCATCATATTATCAATCGCCGTTTTTGTTGATGTAAGCATATACCGTTCCGGAAACGACTGCCAGTTGTTTATATATTGCTCACCAAATGTCTGCGGGCGGATTCGGGGACTAACCATCATATTGCCGATCATAGGATGCGCCCATCTGGCAAACACATCCCCGATAATATGATGGGCAGGATCATCCGTCTTAGTCCACAACTCCATGATATCTATGCCATACTGCTCCGTAAACTGCGTTATCATAAATCTACAGACATCTATATCCCGTATGGCAGCATCATAAACAGCCTGCTTTAACGTATCCATATTTTTAATTTGCACCACCGTCTCTTCATTTACATGATAGTCCGCCTCGTTCCACGATACAAATTGGATATTGTCTGGCATAAGGCAATCCGTCTTCTCTTCCGAATAGTGCAAAGGAATCAGGTATCTTTCTGACGCTGGCCCTTTTTTAATCATAAAAAGTATCATCGGAAAATCTCCATATTTAAAAGGTTTGTACTAAATAAATAGTATATTACGAACGCAATTTGTAATCAATAAAATTTGTATCAGGCACCACCCGTTTTTAAGGTAAATGTAATCTTTCCTTCATTCCCATGTAAGCCGAATTGTCTATTCTGTCTATAGCAGGCAGACCGGGGGTAAAGGCTCAACACCCATCAAAGCAACTCCGCCTGCCAACACAGAAAAATACAACAGGAAAGGACGAAACACTATGCCAACACAAAATCTGGTAGAAACCCATCATCTCACAAAACAGTACGGCAAAGTCCGCTGTGTGAACGCCGTCAACATGCAGGTGCCGTCCGGCGCCATCTACGGCTTTCTAGGACCGAACGGCGCGGGCAAATCCACCACTTTAAAGATGATTCTGGGTCTGGCAAGACCCACCGAAGGAGATATCACACTGTTTAACGTGCCGGTCAACGAGAAAAACCGCATGAAGCTCCTGACACAGACAGGGTCGCTCATTGAGTCGCCCAGCTATTACGGTCATCTGACCGGCGAGGAAAATCTGCGCATCATCCGGACGCTCAAGGGCTGCTCCGAAAAGGACATTGACAAGGTATTAAAGATTGTCCGTCTGGACGAGGCACGCAAAAAACTGGTCAACCACTATTCCCTCGGCATGAAACAACGTCTCGGACTTGCCGCCGCGCTTCTCGGTTTTCCGAAGCTCCTGATTTTGGACGAACCTACGAACGGGCTTGATCCGGCGGGTATACAGGAAATGCGCGAGCTGATCTGCACGCTTCCCTCCGAATACGGCATCACGGTCATCGTCTCCTCTCATCTGCTCAGCGAGATTGACCAGATGGCGGACCATGTGGGCATCATCCGAAAAGGCGAGCTGGTCTATCAGGATACGCTGGAATCCCTGCACTCTCACTCGAAAGAGCAAATTGCGATTCGGGTCAGCCACACGGCAATCGCCCTTGACCTACTCCGGCAGGATGGCGTAGAAGCCACGGAGGAGGACGGTTATCTTCTGCTGCCCATGGCAGACGACGCTTATGTAGCAAACCTTTGCAGACTGCTTGTCGCACAAAATATATCGCTCTATCGCATAGAGAAACGTGAGAAAAGTCTGGAGGACATTTTCTTATCCCTGACAGGAAAGGAGAGCAGCTTATGATTACTCTGCAGATGGAATTTCAGAAAATCAAACGAAAAAAAATTGCACTGACCATGGGTGCCCTGATCTGTGTCCAGTTCGCGTGGCTGCTCTGGTCCGGCAGTCACCCCGACGAGAGCGAGCGGCTGGAAGGATGGATTTCCATGCTCTATTCTCTCCCGCTGGTGAGTGTTATCATGATGCCAACCATTATGTCCGTGCTCGCCTCCCGCCTTGCGGACGTGGAGCACAAGGGCAATACCTATAAGCTGTTAAACACACTGCGCCGACCGGGCGCGCTTTACCACGCAAAGGTAATCTGCGGTCTCCTCTTTATTCTCGCCATCTCTGCCGCGCAGTTTATTTTTGTCATTGCTTTAGGTTACGCCCGGGGCTATGCAGGACATCCGGAATGGAAGTATTATGCCACAGCCTTTGTGTTAAATCTCGCCTGCTGCCTGTCCTTATACTTATTGCAGCTTCTTTTGTCCATGCTGTTCTTTAACCAGATGATTCCTCTGGTGGCCGGGCTTGGCGGCTCCATGCTGGGGCTCATTTTAATGTATGTCAAAATGTACTCTTTTCTTCCGTGGGGCGGTTTTCTCTCCGCCGCGCAGGTAAGTATGAACTGGAACCCGGAGACAAGGGTCATACACTTCTTTTACCGGGAATACTCGCCGGTTGAACTGTGTGCCGTTGCCGCGATCTTTGTGTGGATTGTGGTTTTTTATACGGCAGGGCGGATTTTATTTGCCAGAAAGGAAGCATAAAGTTACTTTTCACACCGCATAGCAGTAAATAATTGTGCAATCTGGCGCATGTGTGAATTGTAGTTGAACATCTGCTCTAAGAAGTGTCGCACACGAAAATATGAATATCTGACAAGGAGGAACTTACATGCATACATCCTATATCCGTGCCGTTAAGGCCGAATCCCTGAAACTGAAACGAAGCCCGGTATGGCTGGCGTTCTTTGCGCTTCCCATGATTTCCGCTTTCTTCGGCACCATGAATTATAAAATGAATCTCGGCGTTTTAAAATCGGAATGGTACAGTTTGTGGAGCCAGCACACACTTTTTCTCTGCTATCTTTTCATGCCGGCTCTGATCGGCACTTACTGCTCCTATCTCTGGCGGCTGGAGCACACCCGCCACAACTGGAACAGCTTTTTAACCGCACCCCTGCCGATTTCCAGCCTTTATCTCGGCAAGCTGACGCAGGCGGTGCGGGTGACCATCCTTGGAAATTTATGGATATTTTTCCTGTTTTTCGTCTGTGGCAAAGCTGCCGGGATTCAGGGCCCTTTTCCAAAGGAAGCCCCCGAGTGGTTTCTCTGCGGCACGGTTGGCGCGGTGGTGGTCTGCTGTGTACAGCTCCTCCTCTCCCTGCTCATCCGCTCCTTTGCCGTCCCCATCGGCATTGCCCTGGCCGGAGGAATCTTAGGGTTGTATATGACCAACCATGACTACGGTATGAATTACCCCTACTCCATCTACTGTTTGGGTATGCGGGCCAACAATCCGAATATGGAGATTAGCACATTGACTCTTATAGTCAATTCCATCGGGTATATCGCCATTTTTGCCGCGCTGTCTGTTTTTTATCTGCGTAAGCATGAAATATCCGCCAACTGATACATCATTTTTTGCGCAGCCGAACAAGCAGCACAGCTATACTGTATTGGTGTATTGACTCATTCGTATTTCACTAAAGGATTTGCCTGAATTTTCATCTGCCACGTTGACCTCACGCAACGACACCACCACACAAAAAAGGGTTGGTAATCAACCCTTTTTTTGTCCGTCCAACAATTCCTTCAATGCCTCGTCTCCCACGCTCACCCACGCGTCCTCCTCCTCAGCGTTCAGACCCAGGTACTCTCGCAAGGTATCTGTAGTGTCGGAAAATCCCCACTCCTGACTGTAGTCATCAATCTCCTCAAACTCGATTTCACCTGCAAGATACCTTTCTTTGAATTTCCTCTCTGTAGATTCTGCCATTTCTTCCTCCTGCGTTAGCATATGTTAAAGCATTTATATAATATATGGCTTCACGGAATCCCAAACCAACATGGGAATGCCACTTTTCCAGCCTGTTCTGCCTCTATTGCAGCCCGTCCTCTCTTGCCTTATCCGCTACCATCCGATAGGTCGGTGTGGGCACACCGTATTTTTCTCCCATCCGCACCACCTCGTAAATCAGCCCGTCGATCTCGGAAGCCTTGCCCGCGTAAATGTCCCTCTGCATGGATGTGCTCGCCGTGGGATTCAGCGCATCCAAAATCTGCAGATTGGTCGTCACGATATCTACAAGAAAGGGAACGCCCATTGCCACCGCTAGCGCGTCAACCTCCCGCATCAGCTTCACAAACGTATCACGCGGCTCTCCGGTCACCTGCACGTCCCCGGCATTTACATGATAGTAAAGCCCGCAGGCCGCCATGGGCGATACATAGGCAAATTTCTGCAAGGCGTCTCTCTTAATATTCTCCGACAACACGCCGTCAATCCCACTCTCCCTTAAATCCTTCGCCACCTCAAAAAGCTCGGGCCGAAGCTCTTCCTCCTTCCGCACACCATATACAATGCGAAAAATGTCCCCGTTCTGCCAGATCGTCCCGGGCTCCTTAATTTCTGCCGCGATATAGATACACCCGTCCGTCACCAGAAGCTCCGGTAGTTTCTCCTGCATACGGCCGCCCGTGCCATATATATTCAGAATGGGTATTACAATCGTCGTCTCTTTCGCTACTCTTTTGATAAAGGAAATCGTCTCCTCCAGCGAATACCCCTTTACACAGACAAAAATAATGTCCGGCTGTTCATCGTAATGCGCCATATCCGCCGCTTTGACAGAATGCACGGTGTAGTTGCCCTTCCTGGCGGTCTCCATCTTAAGGCCCCCCTCCTGCATTCTTTTCAGATGTTCCCCTCGGGCAATCAGCGTCACATCCTTTCCCGCCTCCGTCATATACGCGCCGATGCTGCCGCCTGTGCCGCCCGCGCCGATTACTAAATATTTCATGTGTGCCTCCGTATCAATTATTTTATTTCCATTTTTTTCATTTTACCAAAAAGAGCAGAGCTGTAAAAGACCCTCTTGACACTTCCGCTTTTTAGGTACATAATATCATCGGTCGTACAGGCTCCCTTTTTAATAGGAAGAAACACACTTACGAAATACAAAATTATTTTCAGAAGAACGGGGCGGAAACATGTTAATTCTTTTTTTTCTGATCTGGGTGATATTTAACGGGCAGTTTACTGCGGAAATCGCTGCCTTCGGCGTCGTTATTGCAGGGGCTATGTATTGGTTTTTATGTAAGTTTTTCAATTACAGCCCCCGATACGACCTTTTTTTATGGAAAGAGGCGCCGCTGCTGCTTCAATATATGCTGACTCTGATCTGGGAGATATTAAAGGCGAATCTCACCGTCTTTCGTCTGATTTACACCGCAGAGTACGAATTGGAACCGGCAGTCGTACATTTTAAAACCGACCTGCACACTACTTTTGCAAAGGTGCTGTTAGCCAATTCCATCACGCTGACCCCCGGTACGATCACCGTTGCGCTGACGGATAATGAATATACGGTACACTGCCTTGACAAAGAGCTGGCGGAGGGCATTTCCTCCTCCGTATTCGTGAAGCTTTTAGAAAAAATAGAGGAGAAACTATGAATAAGGAAGTAATCTACCACCCGCTATTTATTATTTTGCTGATCGTGCTCTCCTTTATGCTGCTGATCTGCCTGATCCGCGCGGTAAAAGGGCCCCGCGTGGCTGACCGCCTGATGGCCGTCAACATGATGGGCACGATGGTCATGGTTATGATCTCCATTCTGGCGCTGCTTTTGAAAGAGGGCTATCTGGTGGATATCTGTCTGATCTACGCCATGATCAGCTTTCTCTCCGTGGTTGTAATCTCCAAGGTTTATATCGGTATCTACGAGGAGCAGCACCACAGTCAGGAAAATACGGAAGGGGGAAATGCGGATGAACGCAGCTGAATGGATCAGGTTTATCGTTGGATGCCTGTTTATACTGATCGGAATGGTCATTTTCTTCACGGAGCTGTTCGGCGTCTTTCATTTTAAATACGTTCTGAACAGAATGCACGCCGCCGCCATGGGCGATACGCTTGGCATCGGCGCGTGTCTGATCGGTCTGATGATTTTCTCGGGCCTGAACTTTACGACTTTAAAAATATTTCTGGTTATCGTTTTTTTGTGGTTCGCTTCTCCCGTCTCCTCCCATGTGCTTTCAAGGCTGGAGGCCGCTACCAACGACCACCTATCGGCACACTGCGAACTGTATGAGGATGTGGAAATTCTGGAGCGGGAACTGGCCGCAGCAGGGAAAGAGGAACATGCAGAGGACAAGGAGGAGTCAGTGTCATGACAATATTTCAGATCATTTTGATGGGACTGTTGATTGTCTGCGCAGTCTCCGTCAGCTTTTCGAAAAATCTTTTAAATTCTATTTTGATTTATATGTCCTTCAGTCTGGTTATGTCTATGCTCTGGATCTGTCTGGAGTCTCCCGATCTGGCGATCACGGAGGCCGCCGTTGGCGCAGGGATTACGAGCGTTCTCTTCTTTGTGACGCTCAAAAAAATTCACGCCATCGACGCTTCCGAGCCTGAAACAAAGGAGGAAAAGGAAAATGAGTAGAAAAAAGACGGCAGAAGAATACCAAAAAACCTTTGCCTTCCGTTTTTTTCGTTGGCTTTCCGGCGAAAAAGACCCTTACACCGGGGAAATGGAGATGCATCCGCAGAAGGAGTACCAGCCTGATCAGGAGGCCGCGCTGCGCCATGAGAAAGAACATGATGCCATCATGGACAAGGTCTATGACACTGCGCACAACAGGTGGCTGCACCTGTTTCATCGATTATACCAGGCAACCAGCATTCTTTTCTGCCTGTTTCTGATCGCCCTGCTTCTGGTGACGGTCTCCTATCTGCCCGCCATCGGAACGGTGACCAGGCCGGTCAACAACGAGGTGGCCGCGCGTTACATTGAGAAAGGGTTGGAGGAAACGGGCGCAGTCAACATTGTTGCAGGCATGATTCTGGACTACAGAGCGTTTGACACGCTGGGCGAATCCCATGTGCTCTTCACGGCAACCGTTACAGTGCTGATCCTGCTGCGCCTGAATAAGACGGAAAAGGATGAGGCGGAAGTGAGCGACCGCCGCTTTGAGCCGAAAAACGACGCCATTTTACAGCTTGTGGCGACTTTTCTTGTGCCGATTATCATTATTTTCGGTATTTATATCATCTTAAACGGCCATCTTGGTCCCGGCGGCGGCTTTTCCGGCGGCGCGGTCATCGGCGCAGGGCTTGTGCTCTACCTGAATGCTTTCGGCTTCAAGAGGACAGAACGGTTTTTCACGGAAAAGACCTACAAATGGGTCTGCTTTTTCTCCCTCTCCTTCTACTGTCTGGCCAAAAGCTACTCGTTCTACACGGGCGCCAATCAGCTTCACAGCGTAATCCCGAAGGGGACGCCCGGCGCAATCCTCTCAAGCGGTCTGATTTTGCCCTTAAATATCGCGGTGGGTCTTGTGGTTGCCTGCACGATTTACGCTTTTTACGCTATGTTCCGAAAAGGAGGGTTTTAGAATGGGCCCGAATTTATTTGCAAATTACGGCGAGGCCGTGTCAGCGATTCTCTTCTGTATCGGCTTCACCAATCTGCTTCTGCAGACTAACCTGATTAAGAAAATTATCGGCTTAAATATCATGGACAGCGCGATTTACCTCTTTTTGGCGGAAAAAGGCTATATCGCGGGGCGGGTTGCGCCCATTGTGGCGAACGGTGTCACCAGCACGGAAGCCTACATTAACCCGATTCCCAGCGGCCTTGTCCTGACAGGTATCGTGGTTTCTGTCTCCGTGACCGCGCTGATGCTGTCATTGACGATCCGTCTTTATCTCAGGTACCACACGCTGGATCTGGACGAGATCTCCACACAGTTGAAAAAGGAGGGAAAATAATATGCCTTTTGTCTGTAATTTTCCCTTTTTCTCCATCCTTTTGAGCCTTTTTTCCGGCACCGTCTGCTCCATGCTGCCCGCAAAAAAGGCAAAGGTGGTAAACCGCACTGTTATTCTTGCGGTCGGGCTAATGTCGGCTGTGCTTCTTTTATATCTTCTCTCCACGGGCGACGCCTATATCTACTGGATGGGACACTTTCCCGCGCCCTGGGGCAACGAAATCCGGGCCGGCGTGCTGGAGGCGGGCATGGCGCTCTTTTTCTGCATCATCATGTACCTGTCCATGGCGGGCGGCGCACACAAGCTCCCCGGCGAGGTGGTGGAGAGTAAACACAATTTATACTACATCTTGGTGAATCTTCTGCTGAGCTCCCTGCTCGCGCTGGTTTACACCAACGATATGTTTACGGCCTACGTCTTTGTGGAGATCAACACGATCTCCGCCTGCGGCCTGATTATGATTCGTCAGGTGGGGCGCACCATCGAGGCTGCCGTCCGCTATATGATTATGAGTCTGCTCGGTTCGGGTCTTTTGCTATTTGGGCTGTGTATCATGTACGACCTGACAGGTCACCTATTGATGAGCAATATCAAAGAATCAGTGGGACTTTTAATGGCAAACGGTGAATATCAAATTCCGCTGATTGTCTCGGTGGCGCTGATGTGCATTGGCCTCTGCATTAAGAGCGCGCTGTTCCCTTTCCATGCATGGCTGCCGGACGCTTACGGTTATTCCACGGTTTCCTCCGCGGCGATCCTTTCCAGCCTGGTGTCCAAAGGGTACATTTTCTTACTGATAAAAATTATTTATCGTGTGATCGGTTTTGATATTTTTAACAGCACAAGAATCATCGACGTGCTCTTTGTCTTCGGCTTAATGGGAATGATATTCGGTTCCATTTCCGCCATTAAGGAAAACGATATCCGCAGGATGATCGCCTTCTCCTCGGTGGCGCAGATCGGTTATATATACATGGGCTTCGGCATGGGCACACAGGCGGGCATGATAGCCAGTATTTTCCATATTTTATCCCATGCGGCAACGAAATCCCTGCTGTTTATCGCCGCCATCGGTCTGACGGACGTGTCGGGCGGAAGCCGAAAATTTATCGATCTGACAGGAGCCGCCTACCGCAATAAATGGGCGGGCGCGGCTTTCACAGCGGGATCGCTGTCCATGGTAGGCATTCCGCTCTTTTCCGGCTTCATCAGCAAGCTTCTCTTTGCGCAGGCCGCCGTGCAGATGGAGGGCAAAATGCTGGCTTCGCTGATTGTACTTGGAATCAGCACGGTCTTAAATGCGGTCTACTTTATGAAAACCGTAATCCGCATTTATACTTCTGCGCCGGACGCGCCCTATAAGGGCATAACCTTTCGGGACATGAAATCCTATGCGGTGGCGCTTGTGTGCTTTATCCTGTTAAATGTCATTCTGGGTGTCAGCTCCCAGCCGATTGTAGATATGATCGGGCAGGGACTCGCCATGTTCGCCTGACAGCCGTCGGTTGATTATAATTTGTAATCTCTTCAATCGACAATCAGATCTGCCACATGTTTATAAAGAGGTGATAATATGTATTTGATTCTTTCATCCATTTTTTTCCCTATTTTAGCGGGAGTGTTTCTGCTGATACGCTATCGGACGCCCTTGTCCGGGAAAAAAAACGCTGACAGTAAGGCGCTTACGACTTTGACCGGGTGCTTCCTTATCGTCACGGCCGGGCTTGTCATCGCCTCGCTGCTGACGGCAGAGGACGGCTTTACCCTTTTCTATCTGACAAAAACCCTTCCGATTTATTTTCGGATTGACAGTACCGGGACAATTTTCTCTCTGCTGGCGGTAATCGTCCTGCTCTGTGCGGGATTCTTCTCCTTCGAGTACATGAAACACGAGGAGCGGGACAACCGTTACTACGGTTTTTATCTGTTGATATTCGGCGTGTTAAACGCTCTGTGCTTTGCGGGCAACCTGATTACTTTCTATCTGTTCTTTGAACTTTTAACACTGGCCTCCATGCCTCTGGTGCTTCACAACGGCTCAAGGGAAGCGGTGATGGCAGGACTGAAATACCTGTTTTATTCCCTGTGCGGCGCATATGCGGCACTGTTTGGCATTTATTTTCTGTATCGGAACTGTGATTCGCTGACCTTCACAACGGAAGGCGCGCTCCGTGCCTCCGCCATAACAGGACATGGCGGTTTCCTTCTGGTCGTGGCTTTTGTTATGCTTCTCGGTTTTGGCGTCAAGGCGGGCATGTTTCCTATGCACGCATGGCTGCCCACCGCGCATCCCGTGGCTCCTGCCCCGGCTTCCGCGGTTTTATCCGCCGTCATCGTAAAAGCGGGCGTGCTGGCCATTATTCGCGTGCTCGGCATGTTTGGCAGGGATTTTCTGCGGGGCACGTGGGTGCAGACCGCCTGGATCATCCTGACACTGATTACGGTATTTATGGGTTCCCTGCTGGCCTACCGGGAACCCGTGCTGAAAAAAAGGCTGGCCTACTCTACGGTGAGCCAGCTCTCCTATATCCTGTTCGGCCTCGCCATTATGAACGGGACATCCTTTGCAGGCGCTCTTTGTCATGTGCTGGCACACGGATTTGTCAAAGCCGTGCTCTTTTTGTGCGCCGGGGCCATTATCTACAGAACGGGAAAAACGCGGGTGGAAGAAATGCGCGGCATCGGCAAGGAAATGCCCCTTACTATGTGGTGTTTCACAATCGCTTCCCTTGGACTGATCGGCATTCCGCCCACAAGCGGCTTTGTCAGCAAGTGGTATCTGGCTGTCGGTTCCTTAGAGAGCGGGATTCCTGTTTTTGACGTACTCGGCCCTGTGATTCTTCTGGTAAGTGCACTGTTGACAGCGGGCTATCTGCTGCCGCTGACCATACACGGCTTTTTCCCGGGAGCGGATTACGATTACAACATGCTGCAAAAGAAAGAACCGTGCAAATTGATGACTGTACCGGTGCTGATTCTGACAATATTATCAATTTTGGTCGGCTTATTTCCTGAAATCGTTATAAATCTGATTCGTATGGCAGTTACCGGCTAAGCAGCGTTGATTTTATCATGTAGAAATCACTTTGATATACGGATTTCGGAACGGAGAACATCATGATTATTTTAGTAATCTTAATTCCTTTCATAACGGGGATTCTGGTACCCATTATCCCCTTTCGGAAAAGATGGCATAAAGAAGTGTTTCTGGAGACGGCGGTGGTATTAAACAGCATCCTTGTCTGGTATCTGCTCCTGCACCACTCGGACAGCACCTTCCTTCTGGCGCATTTTACGGGCAACTTAAATATCAGCTTCCGCGTGGACGGCATGAGCATGGTGTTTGCGGGACTTGTGTCCGCGCTCTGGCCCTTTGCCACCCTCTACGCCTTTGAGTATATGACAAAGGAAGAACATGAAAATGTATTTTTCCTCTTCTATACGCTGACTTACGGCGTGACGCTGGGCATTGCCCTCGCCGCCAACCTGCTTACCATGTATTTCTTTTATGAGCTGCTGACGTTAGTTACTGTGCCTCTGGTCATGCACACGCTGACCCGCGAGGCGGTTCTGGCAAGTCGCAAATACCTCTACTATTCGCTGGGCGGCGCGGCATTCGCCTTCCTGGGGCTGATTATGGTCATTGTCTACGGCAGCACAACGGACTTTATTCTGGGCGGTGTGCTTGACCCTGCCAAAACCGCCGGGAAGACCGACGTTTTACTCTTGATCTATGTGATGGCGTTTATGGGCTTCGGCGTAAAGGCGGCGGTCTGTCCCTTCAACTCCTGGCTGCCTCAGGCTGGCGTGGCTCCCACGCCCGTCACCGCGCTGCTCCATGCGGTGGCCGTAGTAAAATCCGGCGCGTTCGCCATTATCAGGCTGACTTATTACAGCTTCGGTACGGATTTCCTAAAAGGCACCTGGGCGCAGGATGTGGTGATGGCCGTTGTCATGTTTACCATCGTCTACGGCTGCAGCCGGGCCGTGAAAGAGACGCATATCAAAAGACGGCTGGCTTACTCCACCATTAGCAACCTGTCCTACATCCTTTTCGGCGTGGTCATTATGACGCCGCTGGGACTTGCCGGGGCACTGACACACCTTGTATTCCACGCCGTTATGAAGATCAGCTCTTTCTTCTGCGCAGGCGCAATCATGCACCAGACCGACCGCCATTATGTGCATGAACTAAACGGACTGGGATATAAAATGCCCCGCGTATTCGGCATTTTCACGATATCCGCGCTGGCGCTCATGGGTGTCCCGGGGCTTGCCGGTTTCGTCAGCAAGTGGAATCTGGCCGGGGCCGCGGTGAAAAGCAACAATCCTCTGGCCTGGGGCGGCATTGCCTGCCTGCTGGTGTCGGCGCTTCTGACGGCAATCTATATGCTGACGATTGTCGTGCGGGCGTTCTTCCCCGGAAAGGATTTTGACTACGGCACAATTTCCGATATTTGCGATCCCAACTGGAAGATGCTGCTGCCGCTGTTTATATTTACCGTATTTATCATACTGTTCGGCGTTTATTCCCAGCCGGTTGTGGACTTTTTTATGCGTGTTGCAACGGGCGCCGTATAAGAAATGCGAAAAGTACTTTTAAAGCCTTCTCATCATAAGACGGAGACGCAAAGTCAGCAAAGCGGCTTGGAGGTTCTAAATTTCGCACAGGAAAATGTCCAAAATATAGGCATTCTCTGCATTGATTTAGGTCACAGCAGAGCTGTGACATGGAGGGTAGTATGTACAACGATACAAATATGATTATCATAATCAGCATCATTTTTCTGCCCATGCTTGCGGCGTTTGTAAGTTACGCCATTGGGCGGAAGAGTAAAGACACGCGGAACATCTTTGCGGACATCATAACAGGCCTTACCTTCCTTCTCTGCATCCTATTGGCGGTACAGATGCTGACGGATGCAGCAGGCGGGCAGAAACCGATCATTGAAATCCCCTACGTCTGTGGCATGGGAATGCATTTTACTTTGGACGGTTTCCGTGCGCTGTACGGAACCATTGCCGCCTTTATGTGGTTTATGACAACCCTTTTTTCAAAAGAATATTTCGGGCACTACAGAAACAGGAACCGTTACTATCTGTTTTTGCTGCTGACACTTGGCGCAACCGAGGGCGTCTTTTTCTCCGCGGACTTTTTTACCACCTTTGTCTTCTTTGAAATCATGTCGTTTACCTCTTATGTATGGGTAGTACACGACGAGAAGCCCGAATCCCTGCGTGCCGGCGCGACTTATCTGGCCGTGGCGGTCATCGGCGGACTGGTGATGCTGATGGGCATTTTCCTTTTATATGATATGACGGGAACATTAAACTTTGCAGAGCTGAGCGGCTGCTATGATCATTATGTGCTTACGACTTCCAGCAGGATTCCCGAAAAGAAAATCTGGGCAGCGGGGCTCTGCCTGCTGTTCGGCTTCGGCGCGAAGGCGGGCGCGTTCCCGCTGCATATCTGGCTGCCGAAAGCGCACCCGGTGGCTCCCGCTCCCGCCTCTGCTCTCCTTTCCGGCATTTTGACCAAAGCGGGCATGTACGGCATACTCATTCTGACCGCCTATATCTTCTTTCAAAATGCGGCGTGGGGCGCAATGATATTGATTTTGGGTGTCCTCACCATGGTAATCGGCGCATTGCTTGCCCTGTTCTCCGTTGACCTGAAACGGACGCTTGCCTGCTCCTCGGTTTCCCAGATCGGCTTTATTCTCGTGGGCGTGGGCATGTCGGGTCTTCTGGGAAAGGAAAACGCCATCGCGCTGCGCGGCAGCCTGCTTCATATGGTAAACCACTCCCTGATTAAACTCGTGCTGTTTATGGCGGCAGGCGTGGTCTTTATGAATGTGCATAAGCTGGATTTGAATGAAGTCCGCGGCTTCGGGCGAAAGAAACCGCTCCTAAATGTTATTTTTCTGGTGGGTGCGTTGGGCATCGGCGGCATACCGCTTTTCAACGGTTACGTCAGCAAGACACTGCTTCATGAGAGCATTGTAGAGTACATGGTTCTGATTAATGCAGGCGTAATCCCTGCCCTCTTTGGCACCTCATTTATGAGCGCCGTCGAATGGATTTTCCTTTTAAGCGGCGGGCTTACTATCGCTTACATGACCAAGCTTTATATCTGTCTCTTCATTGAAAAGAATGCCGACGATGCCGTGCAGAAAAAATATGACGCATTGCAGGGCAGATACATGAACCGGGCAAGCGCCTTTGCTCTCACCGTAAGCGCCGGCCTGCTGCCGCTTATGGGACTTCTTCCGGGCTTTGTGATGGACGGCATCGCCGATATGAGCCAGTCCTTTCTGCAGACAGAAACAGTGGAAAAAGTCTCCTATTTTTCTCTCGGTAACTTGAAGGGCGCATTGATTTCCCTGGTTTTCGGCACATTGATCTACGGCTTTGTCGTGCGGTTTCTGCTTATGAGGAGGGGAAACAAAGCGGAGGTGAGAAATTATGTAAACCGCTGGCCCGTTTGGCTGGATCTGGAAAATCTGCTTTACCGCCCTGTGCTGTTAAAAATTCTGCCCTTTACCTTCGGTATGCTCTGCCGTTTTCTGGACAGTCTGGTTGATACGATCGTTGTTGTGCTCAGAAAAACCGTTTACCGCGACGAAAAACTGCCCCACGAACGGCTCGAGGGCAATGTATTTACGCATTTTGCTGCCTGCGCCGCCTCCTTCTTTGAAGGGCTTGGCAACCTGATTTTGCGCCGCAAAAACCCGAAGAAGCAGGATTATGAGCATAAACTGGCGCTGATGCATGAGGAGTGGAGTGAAAATACCATGATGATCACCAGAAGCATGTCCTTCGGGCTGCTGCTCTTCTGTGTCGGGCTGATCCTGACGGTGGGTTATCTGTTTATCAAGGATGTGTTCGGGCTGTGAATCTGAAAGCCGCAAAAGTATGCTTCACACTGTCTTTCATATGAAAAAGGGAGAACATTCACGGTGTTCTCCCTTCTCTCTGACTTATATCACTCCTGCTCTGCCGGATCGTGCGTCTCAATATATTCAATGATGGCTAATATCTCATCACTATTCAACCCTTTTTCTTTCAGCTTACGAATCAGATTAACAATCTCTTTACCAGTCATATGATCACCTGCTTTCTAATGGCTGTTTATTGCTACAACATAAGTATAGCAAAATCCTTATCTGCCGTAAAGCTTAATTCGCCAAGGTTTCCGCGCCGTCTTCACTTTCCACGGCTGCATTCTCCGCCCTCCGGCTTTTCCGCTTCTTTCGCTTTTTATGTACAATCACCGCTATTACCAGAATCAATGCGGCCGCACCTGCTGCGATAAAAGCGATATAGTCCATAATCCCCTTCTCCGTCACGCTGACCGCAATCTTCACGCTGCTGCCGTTCGCGGAAAAGAGATGGTAAATGCCCATAAGCTCTGTCTCCGCCTCCCTCCATCCGGCGCCGTCCTGCACATAAATCTCAACGCCCTCCGTCTGTCCCTGCGGCGCCTGATAGCGAATCTGATGGGTCGATGAGCCGTCATCCGGAATTTCCAGCGTCCAGCACTCGGTCAGCGCTCCGGTCTCCTCACCGCCCGGCAGCGCAGCGCCCGCCGTGTTCGCATCCGTTTTCTCCACTGTCAGCTCATCCTCCTGAAGAAACCGGCCGTCCACCAGAAGAGAGGACTGCCCATTATCCCGCATCCAGCTCCCGGCAAGTGTCGTCAGATACCGCACATACTCCACCGATACGTCCTCGTCAAGTCTGACATTCGTCAGATCCTTATTATCCCAATCCGCATAGAAGCCTTCTTTCACGGGGATATTCGGATATTTTTCCAATGCCACGCTGCCGCCGTAAGAGCACTCCGTCATTCCTACTTCTTCGTCGTCCGCATAAAAAGTAATCTTCATTTTGCGGAAGTTCGCAGGAATCCCTTCCGTCTGCAAAAGCGTCTGATAGTCTACCGGCTCCGCCTTTCCGCTGTAGCTGATGCGGTCAATCCCGGCAATCTCTTCGGATACGAAATAATTATCCGCAATCTCCGCATTGTCGGAAATTTTACCCGCTATAGCGCCCGAGAAAGCCTCCGACTCCTTCACCTTTACCATGGCAAGACAGCCGTTTATCTCATTGCCCCATCCGGCAATTCCAGCCACATATTCCTCACCCGCTACCGTACACTTTGCATAGCTTTGTTTGATATGGGACAACGACTGCCCTGCGATACCGCCGACATAATCGCCTGCCGTGCTTTCAATCCTGCCGTAGTTCTCACAGCCGAGCACCATACCCATCTCCTGCAGTCCGCATACGCCGCCCGCATAGCTCTTCTGTGCAGTTATCTTCGCCTGATTCACATTTTTTCTGAGCACACACTTGGTAAGAAAAGTAGAATTTGCCCTGGCGTCTTCCAGTCCCGTGATATCGCTCTCCAAATCAAAATCGTACTCGATCGCCATGGTCCCGGCGATACCTGACACATTCAGATCCGCCGCCACATTTCCGCCGTTACTGCAGTTGGCGATGGTTGCGTCCATACTCTCCTCCGCATCCACCTGCGACTCATCTTCGTATCTGCCGGAATAATCCATATCCAGCACACCGTCCAGTGCATCCGTATACAGCAGCATAATCTCACTGAACTCATCGTTGATATCCGAAAGATCATCCCCCAAAAGATCACCTGAGGAGGACATCTCATCATTTAAATACCCCATATTCTCAGATATATTCTTTAAGTTGGAGTTAAGACTTCCCGTAGTGGATCGGTAGTCTTCCCCCAGCCTCGGGAAGCTGAGATCCGGCTTGTCGTTTAAAGTCGTCAGGATGTCCTTGGTTCCCTCCCCTGCCTCCTCCAGATTCTCCGCAGCATCCTTTGCGGAAGAAGCGGCAGACTTCAACTGCTTTTTCGCATCGTCAGTCATCTCGTCCGTGTGTCTGGATGCAATATCCGTCATGGTCTCCAGATATTTACGCATATCCTCCGAATATTTGCTGCCGTTATGAGCCTCGCTGTACTGTTTATCGGCATAGTCCTCAGCGGCTTCCGCTATCTGGCCTGCATTGGCTGCCATATTTTCTGCGGCTTTCTCCTGCACCTGACGGTCCGCCTCCGCCTGCGCGCTGTCATCGGAGAGCGGAAAATCTCTGGTCTCCCCGCTGCCGCTGTCATAATGCACCCAACCGGTAATTCCCATATATTTTTCCGGCACATCCTTAAAATCAATGGAAGAATAACTCCAGCCGCTGTCTACGCCCGATTCCGTCACGGGTTTCAGATCATATTCATTCGTGGTATCTTCACCGGCCGCCTTGCCGATATAATAATTCTCATAAGCCTCTGTAACCTTCGCCGCATCCTCAGCGTGTTTTTTCCCGGCCTCCTCGATCGCTTCCTTTGCCTGATCGTACTGCTCCTTCTCCTCGGGCGTCATGTACTGATAGAGATCCATGGATTTTACCATATCCTCCAGCTTTCCGGCGGCATCCTTCACGTCCCCCGCCGAGTCCGAGACGTGGTCTATCACACCGCCGTCCTTGGCCGTCTCATCCAGCACATAATCAAAACGGTTCACCGCCTCATTGACGGAGTCCATCATGCTGTCCGTCCACTCTACGGTTCTGTCCGCCAGAGAATGGGTATCATCAAGCGCCCTGTCCGCGAAATCCCGAATCACCGACAGCCTGTTGGAAAGAATATCCGAACGGTCGCCCGCGTCATCCAGCATCTTTCCGATCTGGTCATGCATAGTATCGATGTGATCCGACAACTGCCGCACAATGTCCTCCGACAAATCCACCGCTATGTACGGCTCTGCCTGCCCGACGATACCGCCCACATCCTTACGACCGTATATCTTTCCCTTATTCGAACAGGCATACACATAGCCCGACTGCCGACCCACAATACCGCCCGTATTGTAGCCCACATGCTCATATCCGATTGTGCCTTCGTTTACGCAGCTTTGTATAATCCCCGTGGAAAGGCCTGCTATGCCGCCTGTATCCACCGTATTCTCCGCGGCGGATAGCTTCTCGCTTTTCTCGTCAGTCCCACTATCCAGCGAGCCTAAAAGACCTGTCGTATACTGCTCCAAATTGATATCATCCAGTGACCTCGCCTTGTCCTCGCTGGAAATATTGACGTCAGCGCGGTTGAGGCACCCAACAATGTTACCGACATTTTCGCCGGCTATACCGCCCGTATAATGCGCGCCCGTGATCGTCCCCTTTGCCTCGCAGTCCATCAGCACGCCGCTGATCTCATTATAGCCGACAATACCGCCCACATAATCGTTAGCCTCCACAACACCGTCAAAAACACAGTTTAATAAAATACCGCTGTTATCCCCCACGATGCCGCCTACCACCATCTGCTTCCCGGTCGGCCTGACCGTTCCCACGATCTCCAGGTTGGCAATCACCGCCGTTTCCTGTGTGTAATTAAAAAGTCCCACATAGGAGATGGGTTTATGCACCGAAAATCCGCTGACGGTATGTCCCTGCCCGTCAAAATAGCCGCCGAAAGTCGGTATCGGCACAAAACTCTCCCCGGCCAAGTCAATATCCGCCGTCAAATACACTTTCTTATTCTGCGACCATGTGTCCAGCCAACAATCTTTAGAGAACGCCTTAAGCTCCTCCGCATTACTTATGTAAACCTCTTCCCATTCGATCTCTTCATCACTGTAAGAAGCAATCGTCTCGTTGGCATCCTCCACGCTGGCGACTTCTTCCTCCTCTGTCTCCCCGTCTTTTTCCTTATCCTCTGCCCGTTTTTCTGCCTTCGCCTCTTTCTCCGCCTCTGTCTGCGGATTCTTCTCCACCGCCCATACATATGACGCGGGAAAAGCGCTTATCATCACCGCCGCCGCGAGCAGCAGGGCTGTCAGTCTCTTCTTACTCATGATCCGCCACCTCCCTGCTCTTATCCTGTTCCGTCACTTCACTGTCCGATGTGTCTCTGACCCCGATTTCAGGCTGCTGTCTGCTCGCCATCTCCTCAGACACCGTCTCCGTCAACTGCCTGTATTCTTCCTCCGTAAGCTCCGTCACATCGCCGGCCTCCACGTAAGCGCTCACATTACCCCTGACAATGGCGCTCATCGTACCTGTCACGGTTCCTTCAATCCTGCCGCGCACCAGACCGTCCACTCTCATAAGCCCGGTCACATTCTTCGTGCGAATCGGCATATTCATCACAAAGGCCGTCTTCTCAATAATCTTATCGCCCACCAGCAGAATCTGCGGCAGGACAAACATGGTCACAAGGATAGAAATGGTAGTTCCTCTTCCCAGACACTTTCCGATGCCGAAGATCGCCGCGTTGGAAGTCAGCTTACCAATCAGAAAGCCCGCCACCACCATCATGGTTCCCGAGGTAATAATCGTCGGGAACGCCTGATTCATGGAGTCTATAATGGACTGCCGTCTGCCGTTTTCCTTTCGCAGTTCCATATACCGCCCTGCAATAACGATGGCATAGTCAATATTTGCACCCATCTGGATCGAGCTGACGATCAGATAAGACATGAAGAAAATATTGTCGTGCTGCAGCGCCGGAATCGAAAAGTTCAGCCAGATACAACCCTGAATCACCGCAATCAAAAGCACCGGCATACCCGCCGACTTGAAGGTGAACAAAAGCACCACCAACACGGCGAGAATGGAAATCACATTGTTGACCAGATTGTCCCGACCGAAAGTCTTTTGCAGATCGTACTGGCTCACCGACTCGCCGCATACCAATATCCTGCCGCCCGGATAATACTTCTCCGCAATTTCATGCATCCTGTCAAGAAAAGCAAACGTCTCCTCGCTCTCCTCCGGAAGCGTCAGGAATACAAGCATACGACTGTAGTTTTCGCCCTGCAGCTGATTCTTCGCAAAATTCATGGCATCAAACGCGTCGTCCAGCGTATCCTGCATGTCGTCCTCAAGAGTGACATACCCTTCCTCCACCTCGTCGTGGACAAACATAAACATGTCGATCAGAGACACCTTATATTCCGGCAGGCCGTTGACCACCTTCGCGTAGTCCTCGTCGTTGACAGCGTAGGCGGCATATACCAGCTCCGCCACCTCATAATCCAGATCAATCAGCTCCGAGAACTGTCTGGGCGTAAGCTTATCTGTCAGACAGTAATCGTCAAGCGCCTCTATATTGGCAAGCCCCTGCGTGTAATCCACCTCCGGGCATGCCTCCAGCTCTTCCAGCAGTTTCGCTTCCTTCTCGTAGTCCCCCGCAGGCACAATCAGCGCAACCATATTGCTGGTGCCAAAATTATCCGTCTGCAGCTCCTCCGTCTTCTGGATGCTGTTTTGGATCGGCGGCGTGATCGTACTGTCGCCAAAGACATAAGGGCACTTGCTGGAAACGGTGTACGCCCCCACAATGACAAGTACAAAAAGCGGCGCAACAATATGTCTCGTCGCATAATCGAATTTTCCCACAAAGGGAATATCCGGGATAAAGTTCTTGTGTTTGGTCGTATCCATCAGCTTGGAGAACAGCATGATCACGCCCGGCATCAGCAGGAACACCGAGCCCAGCGCCAGAAAGATGGACTTAATCAGACACACGGACAAATCCGGCCCCATCTTATACTGCATGAAGCCCATGGCAATCAGACCGCCTATGGTTGTCAGGGAGCTGCCACAGATCTCCGGAATCGCCTTGCTTAAGGCTATGATAATCGCCTCGCGGGCTTCCAGTGCGGCGTGCTCTTCCTTGTATCTGTTTAGAAGGATTATGGCGTAATCCACCGACAGCGCAAGCTGTAACACAACCGTCACGGAATTGGAAACAAAAGAAATCGTACCGAACACAAAATTCGTGCCCATCTGTAAAATCGCCGCCGCCACGAAAGTGATCAGCAGAACCGGCACCTCCGCATATGCCTGAGAAGTAAGCAAGAGCACCGTCACCACGACAAAAGCCACCAGAACGACGATGACGTTCATCTCCTCCGCAATCAGCTCCGCCTCGATATCCCCCAGCGTGGTGGACAAATAATAGTCATATCCTGCAAGCTCTTCTTTCACCCGCTCCAGCACCTCCAGGCACTGGTCATCCTTCTCGTCATAATCGAAGGTGACATTATAATAGGAAGAACCGTTAAAATAATGGTCTTCCGTATCATCAAAGTCTATCATAAAGACACCCGGTATAAATTCCAGATCCCGCTCAATAGACTCCGCCTGTTCATAGGAGACGTTCGCCACCATCACGTCACAGGTTCCGTATGTAATAAACTCCTGTTCCATCAGATCCAGCCCCTGTTTCGTCTCTGTGGAGTCCGGAAGATAGTGGGACATGGAATTCTCTACATTCACCCAGTTTCTCGATACAGCAGAAAAAATGATCAAAATGCCAAACAGCAGGAAAAACAGATTCCGTTTATCCACAATGAATCCGCAGATTTTGACCATTGCCTGATTGCCGCCCTTTTTTTCATTCTGTTCGTTTTCCATGGAAAAACACCTCTCTCTTTCAAAGGGAAATATAGCATTTCGACCGACGGTCGTCAATTCCGTGCAGGGCGAGTTTTATACATTCCCTTGAAATTGTATAAAATACGTCGTAAACTATATCTGTGTGTACGTGACAGTGAATCCTAAGGGTGAGCTGTTATGTGCTGACAGAAAGGCTTTCCCATGAAAAAGAAGTTTTGCATCAATTTATCCACAACACAGACAATCCTGCTCAGCTTTTTGCTGGCAATTCTTTTCGGAAGCGCGCTGCTGGCCCTGCCGGTCAGTTCCGCAGACGGCATAGCCGTACCCTATATAGACGCACTCTTTACGGCGACCACCTCCATCTGTGTGACGGGCCTTGTGACCGTTCCCACCTTTTCGACCTGGAGTCTGTTCGGACAGATCGTCATTCTCTTTCTCATACAGATCGGCGGACTCGGCGTCGTCACCATCATGTCCGGTCTGATGATCAGCCTGCACCGCAGAATCGGTATCAGGGACAGAATGCTCATTCAGGACGCATTCAACTTAAATACCCTGTCAGGCATGGTGAAATTTATCCGAAAGGTCATCGTCGGCACGCTCCTGATCGAAGGAGTCGGCGCGCTTTTGTACATGACGGTATTTGTGCCGGAATTTGGCGCGGAAGGCGTCTGGATTTCCCTGTTTAACGCGGTCTCCGCTTTTTGCAACGCAGGCATGGACGTGATTTCGGAAAGCAGCCTGTACGCTTATGTTCACAATCCCGTTATCAATATCGTGACCATCCTGCTCATCGTTTTCGGCGGTATCGGTTATATTGTCTGGTGGGATCTTGTGGGCGCCCTGAAAAATATACGGCGGCAGGGGATGAAATGCTTTGCAAATCTGACCCTTCACAGCAAAATTGCCCTCTCCGTCACGGGAATCCTTATCCTCGCCGGAACGGTGGCTATATTTGTTTTTGAATATAACAACCCTCTTACAATAGGCAGTTTTTCTCTCTTTGACAAGCTGCAGGCTTCGCTGTTCCAGTCCGTGACCACCAGAACCGCAGGCTTCGCAACCATCCCGCAGGAGAATCTGACAAACGCTTCCGCCATCGCTTCCCTGCTTCTGATGTTCATCGGCGGGTCGCCGGTGGGTACTGCGGGCGGCATAAAGACGGTAACCTTCGCGGTACTGATTACTTCGGCATTTGCCACAATGAAAACCCATGCGGAGGTGGAGCTCTTTCACCGCACCATTTCGAAGCACGCTGTCAGCAAAGCGGTTGCCGTGGTGAGTATGGCATTTATTATCCTGTTTACGGCAACCATTCTCTTGTCGGCAGTCACTGATGCGGATGCCCTCGACATCGTCTTCGAAACCGTCAGCGCCGCCGCCACGGTAGGTCTGACGAGAAGCCTCACATCCGAGCTGAATCTCTGGGGCAGAATCATTATCATCATAACCATGTATCTCGGCAGAGTCGGTCCGATTTCCCTTATGATCGCTCTGAACACAAAAAAGGAAACAAAAAACATCATAAAAAATCCCACCGAAGATATCAGCGTGGGATAGAATGGAGTAAAATATGGGCATACATCAATCATATGCGGTATTCGGTCTCGGCAGATATGGTCTTGCCGTGGCAAAAGAGCTTGTAGGAAACGGCGCGGAAGTGCTTGCCGTAGATCTGGACGAGGAACTTGTCAACGCCGCAATCGCTGAAATTCCGATCTGCAAATGCGCAGACATCACAGAGGCGGAAGTCATCAAGCAGCTTGGCATCGCCAATATCGACATTGTTATCGTCGCCATGGCAAGCAATCTGAAAGCCAGTGTCATGGCAACCATGCTATGCAAGGAAATCGGCGTGAAAACCGTGATCGCCAAATGCGCCACCGATCTGGATCGCAAAATTCTGCACAAAGTGGGCGCAGACAGGGTCGTATTTCCCGAGAGCGAATCCGGCATCCGCCTTGCCAAAAACCTTTTAAGCTCCGGTTTTGTGGATATCATGGAACTCTCCAAAGACATTTCTCTGGTTGAGCTGCCCGTCAAGCCGGAATGGACAGGAAAGACCCTGATTGAATTAAACCTTAGAAAAAAATACTCGATTAACGTGGTAGCAATCGTTGAGGACAAAAACGTCCGTATTGATATCGACCCTGAAATGCCCCTGCGGGCATCTATGAAAATGATTGTAATTGCCGATACAGCGAAACTGGGGAGACTTTCGTAGAAGTCTCCCCGGCCATTTCTTTATCTCTTTTCAAGAAATTTCCGCACCTCCTCATGGGGCACGGATAGGGTTCCAAAATGAAAAATTTCCGTATTTTTCACCAGTTCCGTATTGTCCTCTTCCGCCCTAAGCATCATATCGGCGCCGGGATTGCCTCATAGATTGGATTCCCCTGTTCGCCCGTTCCGTTTTCCGTAAAATCAATCAACAGCTCACCCAATGCCGCCACGTCATAAAAAAAAATCATGGAATTTATTTGAATTTCTTTATCAACTCCTGCACTTCATTCATGGTCGGCATCACCCGGAGCGCTCCCTTGCGGGTCGTGATAATGGATGCCGCCGCATTGGCGAAGACCAGCATTTCCCGCAGGCTGTCCTCATGAAATCCGTCCAGACCGCACTGCAATACATAGTGCAGACAGCAGGCGCCGAAGGTGTCCCCCGCCCCTGTGGTCTCTATCGTATTTTCCTGTAAAAACGGCGCGACCTCCACGCGCAAATCTTTGTAATAAGCGCGGCTCCCGTCCTTTCCCATAGATAACACAATTAGCGGAATGTCATACTGCTCCCGCAGCCTGCGGATACCGGCATCGAAATCCTCTTCCCCGGTGAACCACCGAATCTCATTGTCGGAAATTTTGAGGAAATCGCATTTGGAAAGCCCGTAAGCCGTCTGCTCCTTCGCCTCCTCCAGAAAGTTCCACAAAGGCTCCCTCAGATTCGGATCAAAGGAGAGAACCGCCCCCGCTGCCTTCGCCGTCTCCACCGCCTTCTTCGTCGCCCGTCTGACTTCCTCGTGGGTCATAGACAATGTACCAAAATGAAAGATCTTCGTGTCCCGCAAAATATCCTCGTTTACTTCGTCCTCCCGGAGCATCATGTCCGCGCCGGGATTTCTGTAAAAGGAAAAGTCCCTGTCCCCGTCCGGAAAAGTCTCCACAAACGCCAAGGTCGTCCTGACATCTTTGTCCGTCACCAGATTGGAAATGTCAATTCCTGTCTCCGCCACAATTTCTTTCAGACGGTTTCCGAAAATGTCCTGCCCCACTTTGCCGATAAACGCGGTCTTTCTCTCCAGCTTGGCAAGCATAGCGAGCACATTGCAGGGCGCACCGCCGGGGTTCGCCTCATAAATCGGATTCCCCTGCCCACTGGTACCGTTCTCCGTAAAGTCAATCAGCAGTTCTCCAAGTGCAGTCACGTCGTATTTCTTCATTCGCCGTTCCCTCCCATTGTCATACTAACCACCATGTCACAGCTTTGCTGTGACTCAAATCAGTCGGAGAATGCCGCATTTCAGACATTCTCTTATGCGAAACTTAGTACTTCCAAGTCAGCTTGCTGACTTTGCGTCTCCGCCCTATGGCGAGACGTCTTTAGAAGTACTTTTCGCATTTTTTCACGCTAGTGCTCCATTTACCAATTAACTATCCTTTTTTGCTTGCCAACATTCCCTTCTACTGCGTTGTTTTCGGTCAACGATGCCACCGCATCGCCTCCCTCAAACGCCTTGTATAAGGAAATTCTGGACTTCGCAAAAAGTGTATGCAATTGGAAAATGGAGCACTAGTTTAGTGCGTACTTCACGACGTCCATCGTCACATCTCCGTCCGCGAAGAAGGAGATACCGTCCGCCGCAAAGTCCGTGTACAAGATGGCGCTCAACGCATATTCACCGTCGTTCACGAACACTTCCACACTGAATTTGTCCAATATGATACGCATCTTTATTTTACCATCTTTGTTGCGCACCTGGCAACGGCGCTGATGAATAATGGCACGTCTTGACCCTGAAAATTTTCTGTCTATCTTGACGATGGATTCGTACGGTCTGAAGCTGACGGAAGTATGGTAGGTTTCGTTCTGCGCAAACCGCACCGCAAACTTGTGGTAAATGTTCTCCGCATCCGCAGGGCGCAGCGTCAGTTCCATATCCACTTTCCTGCCCTCCACCCCGGCAAGCTTCAACACATCATGAAAGGTCACGTTTTCATGCCGCACCTCTTCTCCCCGCAGATTTTCTATCTCCCGCACCGGCTTCTGATATAGCCGGCCGTTTTTCACCGATAATTCTCTCGGCAGCGTCATCTGCCCGAGCCACGGCTGGGCGGGCGTATGCAGATTACAGGTGTCCCAGTTTTGCATCCACGCAACCATAATCCGTCTGCCATCCGGTGCAAGAATCGTCTGCGTCGCATAAAAATCAATTCCATAGTCCACAGCCTGATTGTGCTCTTCCACAAAGGTATCCGTCTCCTCATCGTAGGAGCCGATCAGGCACAGTGTCCCGTTACCGTTATGATACTCAAACTCATGCGGCAGCATATCCATAGGGCTTGTAAGCAGCACCGCTTTGCCGTCCAGCAGGAAGAAATCGGGGCACTCCCACATCCTGCCATAGCGGCCTCCGTTTGCCGCCAATATTTTTTCATACTTCCAGTCAAACCCATCCGGACTGCTGAAAAGAAGCACCTGTCCGTCTCCGTTCTCCGTACAGTTGCCTGCGACACACCGATAGGAACCGTCCGGCTTCTGCCACATCTTCGGATCCCGGAAGTCGAACTTACTGCTGCCCTCCGGCAAATCCTTTTTCGTCAGCACCGGATTTCCCGCATATTTCTCATAATCCACGCCGTCTCCGATCGCTATACACTGTGTCTGCACATCCCTCATACCGCCGTCCGGCTGCGTCTCTCTCGAAACACCCGTATATAGAAGCAGATGCCGTCCGTCCGGCAGTACTGCCGCGCTGCCGGAAAAGCATCCGTCCCTGTCATACTCCGTATCCGGTGCAAGCGCCGCCGGGAGATAGCGCCAATGCAGCAGATCCGTACTTACCGCATGTCCCCAGTGCATCGGCCCCCAGTGAGAATCATAGGGGTGATACTGATAAAACAAATGATACTCTCCTTTATAATAGGAGAAGCCGTTTGGATCGTTCATCCACCCCACCCGCGTACAGAGGTGAAAATCCGGTTTCTGTTCTTTCTCTATTGCTCTCTCCGTCGCCTCTTCATATTTTCTGGCATCACGCAACGTCTGACTTATCATAAAAGCACCTCCATATCAAACACAATATCTAATATTTATCTCCGGCTGTCATCGCCCACATCTTTCTTTTCAACCGCCCTTACCGGCATTATTCGGCGGCAGTTTTACCGGAATAACGGTCATATGCATTCTGGTATACAGTCAATAATTTTTCCATGCCGCATTTCTTTTTCAAGTGTTCAATGTAGGCATTCCACTCCTCATCCGTGGGTCCGCCGTTTTTGATCCACAATCCTTCCTGCTCGGAAACCGCACTCTCAAAATTCCCCTTATACCAGTCGATATCATCCAGCTCTCTTCCCGTGAACACACAGTCCACAGGATAAGTCGCGGTATCGTCCACATAGGGCATCCAGAAATCATACAAGTCCGTCAGCCGCTCAATAGCGCGATCCTCCATCTTAAAGGTCGTCTGATAGTAATCGCTGAGAATCAGCTTGGGTCCCGCCACTTCGCACTCGCCTTTTAACTCGCCGGAACTTTTTCCGTACTTTTCCTGACTCTCCTCATCAGAAATACTCAGCCATACGCCGTTTTCGTCCTGCCCTGTAAAATAAGTGCCAATCGGACCATACTGCATCTGCATCACAATTTCAGGATCATACCACCTGTCATAAAATTTTAGAAGATTTGCCGGACTTTTGCAAGCCTTCGTAATATTGAGCTGCCCGCTGTTAATACCGCCGCCTGTGCGGATTGTTACATTGTGCGTACCGTCCGGTCCGTCGAGAATCGGCAGGAATACATAATCCTTCGCGTAATCGCCCATCAACTCTTCAATGTACCACCAGGTAGACACACCCACATAGCCCTGCGAGCACTTGGAAATCAACTGCGTGTCCGTCTGGCTGAACATCTCCACATCCATCAGCCCCTCGGCATACCAGTCATGGAAATAGCTGACCGCCTGCCGGTACTGATCCGTGACGCACATAAATTCTACCGTTCCGTCGTCTTTTAAGACAAGATCGTTGCAGACGTCATTAGGCCAGTTCGTAAACCCGAAACCCGCATAGAAAATATTCTGTCCCCAGCACCACTCGTCGAAGCCCGTGCTCATGGGGATCGTGCTGCCCGGCGCATTTCCATAATACTTCGCGCTCATATCATTATCTTTGAATGCTTTTAACGCCGCATGAAGCTCCTCCAATGTGGTGGGCACGGGAAGCCCCAGATCATCCAGCCACGCTTTATTGATCATGGAAAACTGCGGGACGGAGTAAATACTGTAATCTTCCGGCGCGCCGATTCCTGCCGTCCCCATGCGCTCTCCTGCCGGAAGACCGTATATATAGCCGTCATCCATGGTGATCGCGCTGCGGATATCCGGGTTTTCATCAAGGATTTTGCTCAAGTTCGGCATATACTCTTCCGTCAGATAAGGTGTCAGGTCAATAAAGGTTCCATCGTCCCCGTAGCGCGAAATATCATAGTTGCTGAATCCCACCCCCATGAATGCGTCCGGCAGCTCGCCGCCCGCAATACGGATATTTACCTGCTCCGCCAAAGATTCCTTCATGGTAGTCCAATCGATACTGATTCCCGCCTCCTGCTGAAGCTGATTTAATACGACATTATCATCATATCCCGGACTCAATGCGCTTTGTGCGCCCATAATGGCAAACTGCGTCTGGGATGTATCCGGATTTGCCACACCCTTTTCATGGCGGCCGTAGTTCTGGTTTCCGCACGCCGTCACTGACAGGGCTATTCCCGCTGTAAGCACACAGGTCAGGATTCTTTTTTTCATGTAAAATCTTCTATTCTTTTTCAACATATGCATCCTCCATGTCAGAACCTCAAATTGCTGATTAAAGCCTCAAACCATCAGACTTACTCTTTCAGTTATCTCCTTTTGCCGTCAGCCTTTCACTGCACCTGCCATAAACCCTTTTTCAAAATACTTTTGTACAAACGGATAAATAATCAGCATAGGCAGCGCCGCGATAATAATGGATGAAAACTTGATCATCTCCGTCATCTTGTTCAGTTCCGCAAACCCGCCCGATATGGTGCTCGCCTGGCTGGCGCTGGCGGAGCTCTTAATCAATATGTTTCTCAGCACAAGCGGCAGGGGCGCTTTATTCGGGGACGGCAGATAAATCATGGAGGTAAACCAGTCGTTCCAGTACGCCACCATGCTGAATACCACCATAACCGCCATAATGGAACGGCTTAAGGGCACTACAATCTTAATGAATGTCGTCCATTTGGATGCGCCGTCTATATTGGCTGCCTCAATCATCTCTTTCGGTATACTGTTCTCAAAGAAATTCCTCACAATGATCAGGTTGCCGACGGCAACACCGCCCGGAAGGAAGAGCGCCCACATGCTGTTAATCAGCCCTGTCTCCTTCACAACGAGATAAGTGGGGACCATACCGCCGCCAAAATACATGGTAATGATAAAAAAGATACTGAAAAATTTCCGTCCCGGCAGATCTTTCACGCTTAAGGGATATGCCGCCAGATAGAGCATAACCACAGAGAACACCGTACCGATGATCGTATACTTAAAACTGTTAAAGAGTCCAAGCAGGATACCGGGGTCCGCAAACACCGATTTGTACCCGTCCAATGTAAACTGACTCGGCAGAAGAAATGTCTTTCCCGCATACACATCGTAGGGGTTGGACACGGAGGCAATCAGCACATAATATAACGGATAGGCTACGATCAACAGAATAATGGTACAGAGAACCACCAGTATGATATCGCTGCTCTTTTCGGAAAGTCCTGTCAGCTTTCCCGATTTTGTATTTTTTCCCATGCCGCACCTCCTATATGAAACTCGTGTCTTCCGATATTCGTTTTGCCGCCTTATTCACCGCGATCAACAAAATAATGTTGATTACCGTGTTAAACAATCCCACCGCCGTGGAATAACTGTACTTGGCGCGCTCGATACCTTGTTGATAAACGTAAACCGCTATGACGTCACTCGCCGCTTTGTTCAAATCTGTCTGCAGGAGCCATACCTTTTCAAAACCTACGTTCATCAGCCCGCCCACGCTCATAATCAGATTCAGTACCATAATAGGCGCCAACTCCGGTATGTCGATATGGATGATTCGCTGGAACAAAGACGCGCCGTCCACCTTCGCCGCCTCATAGAGCGACGTATCTACATTTGCTAACGTTGCCATGTAAACGATAATGCCCCATCCCGCGTCCTGCCATATTCCCGACGCGATGTAGATCGTACGGAACGCGGAAGACTCGGTTAGGAAATCTATGGACGTTCCCGCAATCAGGTTAATCAGACCCCCCGAAGGACTTAAGAAGATCCGGATCATACCACAGATAACCATCGTGGATATGAAGTGCGGCGCGTAGAGTACCGTCTGGGTGATCCTTTTAAAACGGTGGAACCGCATCTGGTTCATCATCAGAGCAAGAATAATCGGAATGGGAAATCCCCAAAGCAAGCTGTATAAGCTAAGCAATATGGTGTTCTTCATCATCCGCCAAAAGGTTGGCGCACTGAAAAACCGGAAGAACCACTCAAGTCCGACCCATTCGCTCCCCGCGAATCCTTTGCTGGCCTTATAATCCCTGAATGCAATCTGGATGCCGTACATCGGTATGTACTTATATACAATGGTCAGTACCACCGGCACCAAAAGCATCGCATACAACTGCCAGTTATCCTTCAACCGCCTTTTCAGCGATTTGCCGCCCGTCTGAGGCGCCGTCTTTGTTCTACTCATCTGCCTTCTCCTTCCTGATCCTATCTCTCACCTTTTTTGATTTGTAACGTTTGTTTCGTGAAACGTTATTTCTTTATATTTGCATATTACCATTTGATATCCGTTTTCGTCAACACAGATTGCCGATTTTCTTCTCTTTTATTGCCATCTTTTCCGTTTTTCACTAAATTTAAGGCTATATTTTGTGACTTATGCACATACATATTTCACGTAACGTTTCATATACTTATTTTTTCTTTCTTTACAAAACTTCTATATCACTTTATAATGTTTGTGGAAAGGCTGTAAACGGCACCGTGTTTTTATGCGGGTTGTGCTACTATTTCACAGAATTTCACGATTCGTTTCATTCCTTACTTTACATACTTTACAATGATGAAACACCAGCACGAAGGGGCGTCTGATATGAAAAAAGAATTTTCAACTCCAACCATGAAGGATGTCGCAAAAGAAGCCGGCGTTGCGCTCGGTACGGTATCCAAAGTTGTAAACGGTCTGCCTGTGGGGGATTCCTACCGCATCCGTGTGGAGGCCGCCATCCAAAAACTGCATTATCAGGTTAACAGCTATGCGCAGGGTCTTAAGGCAAACAAAACCTACACCGTTGCCCTCTTAATCCCCAATACCATCGACCCCTTTTATGCTTCCCTTACTTATTACATTAATGTAGCGCTTATGAAAAAGAGATACCGGATGCTCTTGTGCGCCACCGATTACGATCCCCGACAGGAGCAGGAATATGTAACAATGGCACAGCAGAATAAAGTGGACGGGATTATCGGCCTTACCTACAACCCTGATCTCATTGTGGATGAAAACACCCCCTTTGTCGCCATCGACCGTTCCATGGGTTCCAAAATTCCCTGCGTCGCCTGCGATAATTTCGCCGGCGGTCAGCTCGCCGCCGAAAAGCTGGCCAGCCTCGGCTGCAGACACGTCGCCTTTTTGCGAAACGGATCTACCCTTGACAACGAGCCAAACAAGCGAAAAGCCGGCTTTGAGACCGGCTGCCTCTCCCACGGCCTTTCCTATGAGATGAAAATTTTAAATGATGGGGATTCTATAGAAGAATTTGAATATTTTATATCTGAACATATACACGAAGGGACCTTATCCTTTGACGGCATTTTCTGCGTAACCGACCGTCTCGCCTGCCATGTTCTGAGGACGCTGCAAAAGCTCGGGATACGCGTGCCGGAGGATGTACAGCTTATCGGCTTTGACGGAATACGGGCTTTCGGAAACATGGATTACCACTGTTCAACCATTGTCCAGCCTATTCCCGACATGGCGGAGATGTGCGTCGATCTCCTTCTGCGTGAAAATACGATGGCAAAGCCGCCATTGGTCTGCCTGCCCGTCACCTATGCGCATGGGGGAACTACTCGGGAAACGGATGCGCCTGCAGATTGACAGTTCTGCTGATATAAACATTTTCGAAGAACTGAAAGCGCCAAGGATTCACACATCTATAATTTCAGTTCCACCTGAATGCCGACGTCCAGACCTTCCAGCATCTTTCGGAAATCCTGCCCGTCGGTTTTCTTCCCCACAATGCTGCCATAATGCGTAGGGATCACCGCTTTCGGTTTTAGCTGCGCAATATACTCCGCCGCCTGTTTCCAGTCCATCGTGTAAAATCCCCCGATCGGAATCAATGCCACATCGCAGCACACTTTCCCGATATCTTTATTCACATCCGTATCGCCGGACACATAGTAACGAGTGCCATCCAGCGTCACCACATATCCCTGCCATTTCTTTCCCTTTGGATGAAAGGGTTTCAGCTTATTGTAGGCCGGAATCGTCTCAATCACAACGCCGCCCGCCTCATGGGATTCCCCCGGTCGATAGAACAGACAGTTTTCCTCGGCAATGCCCGACTTGGAAAGCGTCTTCTTTTTCATGGATTCCGGCGCGACAAGAAGCGTCTCCGCCTTCCTCAGCTTCGCAATGGACTCCGGATCAAAATGGTCGTAATGATCGTGGGTGATAAAGATCAGATCCCCGTCGTGGGCGGCGTTCGCAATTTGGTACGGGTCAAAGTATAAGATTTTCGAGCCCTCGATGCGGATGCTGCTCTGGGTGTTGACTGTAATGTTGGTCATGCTCATTTGTGTGCCCTCCTATATACCACTATTTTATGACTGTGCCCGGGAAAACAGCGGGGAATAAGGTTATCCGAAACATCCGCCTGCAGCGCTCCGATAACCGCTCACTTCTTCTTATGCAAAAGTCGTATCAGTTTCTTGTCTGCGGTATGCAAAATAGCCGCCAAAAGAATCGACGCCGCATAACATGCTAAAATATAAAAAACTCTGTTTTTTATTGGCATATACAAGAGAAACAGATTATGAATCAGATACAGTTCCAATGCGATCTCCCCCAGGAAATCCAAAAGCCTATTGCTGCATTTGATCTTTTGGAGCAGGATCACCACCGTCAACACTACCACAAATACAAAGCTAAACTGCACGCCCAGCGTCTGCCATTTTTCCTTGTAGCCAGGATACCCGTCCCACTCATACCAATACCCCTTCGTCTGCAGCATATATATCGTTCTGTTATACAAGAATGCTGTCAGTAACAGGAAAACGGCAAGCATAATTCCGTAGAATTTCCGAATCACACTGAGAATCTGCCTCTCCCAGCGCGCAAACAGAATTCCCACCCAAATCATCAGCGTGGTATTGTACCACCACTCCCCATGAAACCATAACCCCTGAGTGGGCGTCGTCGTATCATGTCCTAACCGCAGACTGAACACGATCAGGCCCATCAACATTACCCCATATATGCCGCAAGCCACATCCCTGTTTTTGATCAGCCCAAACACACAAAAGAATAGCAAATATAAAACAAAAATCTCCACTATGTACCACATCTGGTTATTCATCAGGATCACCCCTGTCAGATACGGAAAAAGCTCTCCCTTTTTAAAATGGTACTTAGCGAAATACGACCCAAGAATAAAAACAAAATTGCATAAATAAAGGGGCACCAAAATCGCCGTAAGTCGGTTTCGCAAAAATCCCTTCAAATAATTTGGCTTATCGCGCAGACTGCTGTATAACCCGTAGCCGGAGAAAAAGAAAAACATTCCGACAAAGCACACCCCGACATCCACCATAAACAACAAAACACCCGGATCTTCACCCGCAAAAAAGATCGTCTGAGACATATGATGCAGCATGATACCAACCGCGCAAAAACCAAGCAGCCCCTTAGATACCCTCAGCGACAGCGTATCCTCGAACCACTTCCCCTTGCCCTCTGGCTTTACGCCGATCAATAAAACTGCTGCGAGAATAATGTAAAATATGAAATAGTATTCTTTTGACACGGTATTCCTCCTGTTTCATTTCACCATATCATCATCTATTCTTTGAAGCAAGTCCCAATCAACATCTCCAAGCCTCTGCTGCAATTCCTCAATCAGTTTAAACTGCTGCTGCTCCATACCCGCATCATATCCATTTACTTCATTATATTTTTTCACATACCGCGTAAGCCAATAATATTTGCTATATAGGACTACCTTAAGAGACTTTCCTGAAAGCGCAATAACCTCGTCCTCTTTCGTATAAAATAAGAGACAATAATGATATATCGTATTCAGAACTTCATTTTCATATTTTCTTTTGGCACAATATCCTGCAGAAGCTATCAGCTCATCCATTCCCTCCAATATCAATTTCATATTTCTTTCCATCCCCTCACGCATACCGCCCAACCTGTTTTGCTAAAACATCATTGCGGTCGGAACCTACTTTATCGCGGCAATAACAGAAAACTTCTGATAAGAATAAACACATTTAACAGTCTTAAAACCGCATTTGCAAAGCATCTCCGTTTCCTCCTCAACAGAACATTCCCTGTCCAGCTTCCTGCGCTCTTTCCACAGTGCAATATCATGTTCTGTCAGTCCGCTCTCCGCAAGCTGGCTCTCCCAATAGGAATCAAACCAGCCGTCCATGCCAGCCTGTCCCGCACAAAACTGGTCATAGTTCACAAACAGCCCGCCTTCGGGTAATTTGTCGTAAATCCTTTCAAACAGCTTTTCCTTATCCCTGTTTTCCAGATGGTGTATTGACAGCGCTGATACAATCGCATCAAAATCCTGCACCGGCAGCTCTTCGGAATAATCCGCCACCTGATATGATACCGTATCTATTCCTGCAAACCGTTTCCGGGCAACCTGCAGCATGTCATCCGCGATATCGACAAGCACATATTCGGATATCGGAAAGTGGCGGTACCAGAAATAGGACAGCAGCCCCGTCCCTGCCCCTAAGTCCAAAACCCGCTTCGGTTCCGCTATGTTTGACGCTATAAATTTTGTCGTGCTTATGTAGTAATCGTCAAAGCAGGGAATAAATTTTTTGCGGTTGGCGTCGTATTCTTGGGCGATCAGGTTGAATTGGGATTCGATGGTCATTCACATACCTCCTGTAATTTTCTTTAAAGGATCGAGATCTTTCTTTTTTCCTATATGTATATAACTATTTCAGCATAGTCATTACTTTAGATGCGCATACTGAAAATCACAAACTCTTAAAGGCATATAATGCTCATCCTGATTTTCATATATTTTTTCTCCCAGTGTGCAATTAATTCCCACTTCAATTGTTGCCCCTATCATTTCAACACATATTGGTGCTCCCTCAAAAGGCCCCTTTAATTTTTCTAATGCATCAGATGGAAGAACATTTCTAAGCTGAAGAAGCGTATTGTAATTAAAATCGAAGGAACCGCAATATTTATCTCCATCTATTACTGTTGTGACATCTATCGTATAAGTGTCCGGCTCCACTAAAAAAATCCGATAAATGGGAAAATCCATAAATATAAATCTCTGTTCAGCACACCCTGCTGATAGCATTTTCAAATGAATTCCCAAATCCTTCGCAATTTGCTTTTCCGAATAAGATAAAATATTTTCTGCTCCCATCACTGCACTTAACCTGTCAAAATGGCTCATCAAATAATCCATTCGAAATATTATTACCGGGTCAGGAAGAAATGTCGAATACAGTCTAAACTCTTTTCCATTGCAGAGAGCGTAAAAATTTGCCCTTACCTCTCTGTGGACAGCATATGAGTATGCCTGACCAATACATTCTTCATTATCTAAAGACACTGAAGGCGCTTTCGCTTCTACAATGCAGACACACTTTCCGTCACATTCTAAAATATAATCCGGATAAATTAGTATTTTATATTTATTAGCTCCAATCATAGTAAAGGGATGCTGTAATTTTCTACTACGAACTATTTTATATTTTCCCTTATAGTCGTATCCCAAAGCTTTGATCAACGGCATTATTATTTCCTCTCTGACAGAATCCTCTTTAAACTCCGGATTATTTAACATGTCATAATCAAAAGTTGCAACTTTCTCTAACCAATGATTCATCTTTTAACCCCCATTATCAGATAATTGCTTTTTCTTTTAAGTGTTATATTTCTTTCCCTGAAATCCCTTTTCTGACATGCTCATAAATATAGCCTTCTCCTAAAATCTTTTCCTGCTGGATTTTCTTGATCTCATACAAAATATCTTCGCTTTTTATATATCTGCTGTTCGCTGGAATGCCCTCTATCCTTTTTCCCTCTTCATCCTCGCCTTATGCGAACTCACATTCCCTTACAAAATTCATAAAACAGGAAGTATTTCCATATTGATTATTGGTCGCATACTCCTGACCCTCCAGCTTTAATTTATTAGCCATAATATTCAGCATTGTGGATTTACCTTAAGCGTTATTGCCATTCCTAAATGATTGCACTCTAATGCCTTCCCGACTTTGTTTTCTGTTTTTGTCCTACCCATTCTTTAATGTGCCGGATCAGCACCTCTTCTTTGCAACAGAACGGTACTTTCCACATGCCCGGTCCCCCCAAACTGATCCACGCCCCTAACCCGCTTCAACTCATACCCTCCCCCGCACAACACCTTCAGATCCCGCGCCAGCGTCGCGGGATCGCAGCTCACATAGACAATCCTGCCCGGCCGCATCGCAATCATAGTCTCTAAACACTTCTCGTCACAGCCCTTCCGGGGCGGGTCAACCACAATCACATCCGGATGCCGCATCTGTAGCTCCGTGTCCATTCTATCATTTTCCGCCCATTCAATCCCATTTGTTTTTCCCGCTGCTCCATTATTAACGTTCTCTGACAAGCCGTTCAGACAGTTTCCCGCCGTATTTTCCCCGGACATTACCGACGACTTTCTCTTATAAAATCCCGGCAGCACTTCCTCCGCCTTCCCCACAAAAAATTCCGCATTCGTTATCCCATTCCTTCGGGCATTCTCCCGCGCATCCTCAATAGCCTGCGGCACGATCTCCACCCCATAAACCATCTTCGCCCGTTTCGCCAAGAAGAGGGATATCGTCCCGATGCCGCAGTACAGATCCCACACGGTTTCTTTGCCCGTAAGGCCTGCGTATTCCAATGCCAGTCCATAAAGCTTTTCCGTCTGACGGGGATTTACCTGATAAAAAGAGAGAGGTGAAATTTGAAATGAAACCTTTTCAACACTTTCGGCATCTCCATCTCCCGCGGTTCTATGTTCTGCGCTCCCGCCTTCCACAGAAGCCTCGGCTTCCATGACTCTGAGGCTGTCCTCAATCCATCCTCTGCCCCTGAGCACCCGTATTTCCTGTCCCATAATCACGTTCGTCTTTTCCCTGTTGATACTGACCGAAATGCTGACGATCCTTTTCCGCGGCGCTTTCCACTTTTCCATCTGTACCGTCTGCCCGCGCCCGGCGGCATCCTCTTCATCACCTGCCGCCGACCGTCCGCATCCATCCGTCGAGTCCGCTTCGTCTTCCAGCTCCAACCCGGTCAGCGTCTCCACCAGCTTTTCCTCCGCCGGCAGTCTTTTCCCATTTATTACGAGACACACCATAATTTCCCCGGAAGCAAACCCCGTACGGATGAGCACATGCCGCACAAGCCCCTCTCCCGTACTTTCCCGATAGGCGCTCACGCCATTCTCTCTCATATAGGTTAGAACCGCCTCCAAAATCTCTTTATTCTCAGGCGGCCCTAATGGGCAGTCCGTATTGGCAATGATATCGTGGGTTCTTCCCGCATAAAAACCCACAACAAGATTTCCCGCCTTGTCATATCCAACGGGATACTGCGCTTTATTGCGGTAATGCCACGGCTCCTCCATGCCGACAATCGGCTCCATAACTTTATCAAGCAGTTCCGGGGGAAAGCCCCCGATGCGCCGCAGGTGGTTGCGCACTTTATTCTGCTTATACACAAGCTGTCTCTCATAGCTCATAGCCTGAATCTGACAGCCGCCGCATTGTCTGTGAAAGGGGCATTTCGGCTCCACACGAAAAGGAGAAGGCGTCACCACCTTCTCTACTCTCGCATAGCCATAGTTTTTCTTGCACTTGGTAATACGCGCTTCAATGACATCCCCGATCACGGCATCCTTTACAAACAGGGTATAGCCATCCGCCTTGCCGATGCCCTCGCCGTCGTTGCCGATATCCTCAATCGTAAGCCTGACGATATCATTCTTCTTATAGCTTTCCCGTTCCATAAGTTACCCCTTTACTCGACGCTTGTCCTGCGCAGATTCGACTCAAACAGTCTGTTATACCCAAGCCACCCCGAGTCCGTACTGTTTTCCATAATCTCCGCAAAAGTCTCCATCTTGGCATCCACGTTATCTGCGAAATTTAGGGCCACCGCCTCCACGATTGCGGGCTTCTTCGGAGAGCCGAATTCAAATTCCCCATGATGAGACAGAATACAATGTTTCAATTCATTGGCCAACAGCGGAGGAAATCCGTTTATCTCCCGAATCTTTTCCCCAATCATCTCACTGCCGATCACGATATGGCCAAGGAACTGTCCATCGTCGGTGTAATCATTTTTGGGAAAAAGAGACAGCTCTTTCGTTTTCCCAATGTCGTGACAGATCGCCGCCGTGAGCAGCAGGTCTCTGTTCAGCACCGAATACTGTGTGCAAAAATAATCGCAGAGTTTTGTAACCGCCAGCGTATGCTGCAGCAGACCGCCCACAAATCCGTGGTGCACCGTCTTGGCTGCCGAGGAATGCCGAAAAGCTTTGATGAACGCTTCATCTTTGACAAAAAAAGCTTCCAGCAATTGATGCAGATACGGATTTTTGACGCTTGCCACCAGAGCCAGAAGTTCCTTCATCATGTCCTCAGTCTTAAATTTGCTGACGGGAAGATACTCTGCCGGATTGTATTCGCCCTCCCTGCACTTGCGCACGCGTTTCACATTGACCTGAAGCGCTCCCTGAAAACTGGTCACATCACCGTGTACTTCTATGTAGTCCATGCTGTCGAAATCTTCTATCCCCGCATTGTTGGGATCCCAGATTTTCGCGTCTATAGTGCCCGTTTTATCCTGCAGAATCACATTATCATAGGGTTTCCCGTTTTTCGTCACCGCCGACTGCTTATGCTTGCACAAATAGATGTCAAACATTTTGTCGCTTTCCTTGTAATCCTTGATATATTTCATTTCCGTCCTTCCTTTCTTTACTACCAGCTCCCCAGCGTCACATCCACGCTCATCTCGTGTCCCTGTCTCGTCAGCGTGACCGTCAGCACGTCCTCGGGCTTCGACGCATATAAAATGCCCAAAAGCTCATTGTAAGTCGTAATCTGCGTACTCCCTACCCTTGTCACCACATCGCCGCTCTGAATCCCAGCGGCCATGGCTGGCGAATCAATCTCAATTTCCCTGATATATGCACCGGCGGGAATGTCGATCTGGGCATCTTCAATAGCCTCCTTCGGCACATCCGCCCCATGCACGCCCAAATACGCTCGCTCCTTGTCGTTGGACATCTGCTCGATCGTGCGTTTCAGCTCTGTGATCCCGTAAGCCGTGAGCAGGTTGCTCATATCGTTTCCGGTATTGACATTGTCTATAATGCCGATCACCATACCCTTTAAATTGACTAAAATACCGGTGGCATTGCGGCTTCCGTAAATATCCGTGGTAATCCGTTTGTACGCCGCATCTGGCAGATCGATCACTGTCCCCGTGGAAGTCACCATGCCATAGCTGATGGAACCGCCTGTTCCCAGCGGACTTCCCAGCGCCATCACCGGTATTCCCAACAGGTTGGTGTTGGAGCTGCCCAGCTCCGCTATGTCAATCTTATCCATGGTTTCCCCGCCGACGGACGCAAGCGGCACTGACAGAATCGCCAGCCCCGTATTTTCATCCTTCTGCACAAGCTCCGCCTCCACCTGCGTCTGGTCGCAGAACATCACCTCTATGCTGTCCGCCCCGTTTAAGTTTCCCGCGCTGACCAGAATAAGCAGCGCCTTTTCGTTGTTGGCCACAATCACGCCGGAAGCCGAAGCTACGTTTTCATATATGTTGTTAAACCAGTCTACATCCGAGGTAACGCCCGCCACTGTCACCACCGCGCGGCAGGTCTCCTCCGCCAGCTTCCGCTGTTCTTCGTAGAGCGCCTGATAATCCTCCAACGTAAGCTCCCTGTCCACTTGGGACAGCACTTCCTGAATCTGTTCATCCACCATCTCCAGATCTACCGGTTCCGATCCCTGCGGCCCTGCATCTTCCTCAGTAACCAGCATGTCCTCCGGTTTCATCTCCTCAATCGGCGTCTCTTCCGGAAAAGCCACCTCTTTTGGCTCCTCCTCCGGATAAAGGCGGTTGCTGATCACCGGTTCCAGCACCAGAAAAGTAAAACACGCCACCAGACCGAATACCACCGCCATCACAGCGGTAATTACCGTTCTGCGAAGAAGCTTTTTCTTGTTGACGGGCTTCTGCTTAATCCTTTCCCGCATAAACTCCGCCTGTACAGAAGGCGTATACTCCGCCTGCTCTTTGACAGATCCCTCATCTGATTTATTCTGTTCTTTTTCCTGTTCAGACATATAGCTGCCCTCCGAATATGATTGATTATACCATACGAAACCGCGCACGGCAAACCTGTAGGCATTCCCAATAGTAATTTCCCCACATTTGTGGTAGGATAATGCTTAGAACAGAAACAGAATTGTAAAAGAGGTACTTATGAACAGCAAAGTGTTACGGGTTTTAGAATATCACAAAATTATCGATCGTCTGAAAGAAAAGGCGTCCTCCGAACCGGGCAGACAGCTTGCGGCGGCGCTCGTTCCCATGACTGATTTAGAAGAAATTCGAACGGCGCAGACACAGACTGCAGATGCGCTCGGGCGTCTTTTTGCCAAAGGCTCCACATCCTTTGGCAGTAACAAAGATCTTGGCATGAGCCTGAAATCCTTGGAGGTGGGGAGCGTTCTGTCCATTGCGGAGCTTTTGCGCATCGCATCTTTTCTGGAAAACGTAAACCGCATTAAGGCTTACGGCCGCAGAGATCGGGACGACATCCCCGGCGATTCGCTGGACGTTTATTTTGACAGTCTGGAGCCGCTCACACCTCTGGCGAACGAGATCAACCGCTGCATTCTCTCCGAGGAGGAGATCGCGGACGACGCAAGTCCCGCATTAAAGCACATTCGCCGCAGTATGGCGATCACAAACGATCGGATCCATTCTCAATTAAGCTCCATGATCAACGGCTCTCTGCGCACGTATCTGCAGGATGCCGTTGTGACCATGCGCGACAACCGTTACTGCATACCCGTGAAATCCGAATACAAGGGACAGGTGCCGGGCATGGTGCACGACCAGTCCTCCACCGGCTCTACCTTTTTTATTGAGCCTGCGGCCGTTGTCAATCTGAACAATGAATTGAAGGAATTATCCATAAAGGAGCAGGAAGAAATTGAGGCTGTCCTGGCTTCTCTGAGTGCACAGGCGGCAGCATACACGGATGCCCTTGCCCTGAATCAGAAATCTATGACCATGCTGGACTTCATCTTTGCAAAGGCTTCCCTCGCCATGGAACAGAACGCCACCATGCCGCTTTTCAATACGGAACACCAGATCCGTATCCGCAAAGGACGGCATCCGCTGATTGACAAGAAGACGGTCGTGCCCGTGGACATTCTTCTGGGAATCGACTTTGATCTGCTCATTATCACGGGACCAAATACCGGCGGAAAAACCGTTGCACTGAAAACGGCAGGACTTCTGACGCTGATGGGGCAGGCCGGACTGCACATTCCCGCATTGGATCGCTCGGAGCTTTCCATTTTCCATGAAGTCTATGCGGACATCGGGGACGAGCAGAGCATCGAGCAGAGTCTCTCCACTTTCTCCTCGCATATGACCAGCATTGTATCCATTTTGCAGGAGGCGGATACAGATTCTCTCTGTCTCTTTGACGAGCTGGGCGCAGGAACCGATCCCACAGAAGGCGCGGCTCTGGCTATCTCGGTTCTGGATCATCTGCACGGCAGGGGAATCCGCACCATGGCTACGACACACTACAGTGAATTGAAGGTGTACGCGCTCTCCACGCCCTTTGTGGAAAACGCCTGCTGTGAATTTAATGTGGAAACGCTGCGGCCCACCTATCGGCTTCTGATCGGCATTCCCGGCAAGAGCAACGCTTTTGCCATCTCTTCCCGCCTAGGTCTGCCGGATCATATCATAGAGGATGCCAAACGGCACATTACGCAGGACAAGGAGAGTTTCGAAGACCTGCTCGCCAATCTGGAAAACAGCCGCCTGACAATCGAAAAGGAGCAGGCGGAAATCGAATCCTACAAGCGGGAAGTACAGGCCCTAAAAGAGCGGCTGCAGTCTAAGCAGGAAAAGATTGACCAGTCCCGCGACCGCATCATCAGAGAGGCGAATGAGGAGGCCCGCGAAATCCTGCAGAATGCGAAAGAGCTGGCTGACGAAACCATCCGCACTTTCCAGAAGGCAGGCGCCGCCACCTCCATCAAGGATCTGGAGAAATCACGCCGCAAGGTACATGATAAAATTTCGGAAAAGAACGAAAAGCTGGCATTGAAAAACGATAACCCTGCCCACAAAGCGCTTAAGCCCAATCAGATCCGGCTGGGCGACAGCGTAAAAGTTGTCTCCATGGGGCTAAAGGGCAGCGTCAGTTCTCTTCCCGATAAGAACGGCAGACTTTTCGTCCAGTGCGGCATCATCCGCTCACAGGTTTCGCTGTCCGATCTGGTTTTGCTTGAGGAGGAGACGGTAAAAACAGAAAAAATGCAGCGCAGCTCTTCCGGTAAGCTGAAAATGTCCAAATCATACTCCGTCTCCACGGAAATTAATCTTCTCGGCAAGACGGTGGACGAAGCTCTCTCCGAGCTTGACAAATATCTGGACGACGCTTATCTTGCCCATCTGCCCAGCGTCCGCATTGTGCACGGCAAGGGCACCGGCGCGCTTCGAAAAGCGGTACAGGGATATCTGCGCAAAAATCGGGTCATTAAAAGTTTTCGTCCGGGTGAATTCGGGGAAGGCGACGCAGGCGTTACCATTGCGGAGTTCAAGGAGTGACCGTTCAGGCAGAGCATCTTCTTTGGGGCAATGAATTTAAGAAAACGGAGGTTATCATGATAAATAAACAAAAAATTTTAATTGTGGATGATGACAACAACATTGCAGAGCTGATTTCCCTCTATCTGACAAAGGAATGCTTCGAGACGATGATTGTCAATGACGGAGAATCCGTTTTGGCGGCAATAGACAGCTTCGAGCCAAACCTGATGCTCTTGGATCTGATGCTGCCGGGCATCGACGGCTATCAGGTCTGCCGGGAAGTGCGCTCGAAGTCCACACTCCCCATCATCATGCTTTCCGCCAAAGGTGAGGTTTTTGATAAGGTGCTGGGACTGGAGCTGGGTGCGGACGACTACATGGAAAAGCCCTTTGACTCCAAGGAGCTGGTAGCCCGGGTTAAGGCGGTGCTGCGCCGTTACAAACCGGCCGTGGCGGAGCCGCAGCCTTCTGATGTCAAGAGCGTGGAATACCCGGATCTGATTATCAACCAGACCAACTATTCCGTTATTTATATGGGCGAAACCATCGAACTGCCGCCCAAGGAACTGGAACTTCTCTACTTTCTGGCCTCTTCGCCAAACCATGTTTTCTCCAGAGAACAGCTGTTGGATCAGATCTGGGGCTATGAGTACCTTGGCGACAGCCGCACGATAGACGTACACATCAAACGACTGCGCAATAAAATTAAGGATCATGAGAACTGGCGCATTGCTACGATCTGGGGCGTCGGTTATAAATTTGAAGTACGCGAAAAGAGATTCTGATATGCGAAAGACACTCTACTTAAAATTGATATTGGCCTACATCATCTTTGGACTTTTTGGATTCGTGGTGGTAGCTACTTTTGTGTCCGACATGACCTTTAATCATCTCACCAAGGAAAAGGCTGATGCCCTCTACCGGGAGGCCACGCTGATTGCAAATACCTACGCCACCGACCTATACAATACGGAGGTATCTCTGGAAGCAGTGAAGGCGCAGCTTGACGCGCTGGACACTTACTTAAACGCCACGATCTGGATTATCAATCCCTCCGGGCGTATGGTATTGGACTCCTCCGCTCCTGTGGATGTGGAAAACGAAGTTGTTGTAGAGAATTTTGATCCCACAATCACCGCAGGTTCTTACTACACGGTAGGCGACTTTTTCCGGACTTTCGATGAAGAAATGTTGAGCGTTTTTGCGCCCATCACCTCCGGTTACAAGGTGAAAGGTTATGTGGTGATTCACACCTCCCTCGGCAGCATACAAACCGAGACAAACAAGCTTTTAAACATTTCCTACATCATGCTGCTGATTCTCTTTTTGCTGTCCCTGATTATCCTGATCTTTTTCACGGAGATGGTCTATATTCCCCTGCGCAAAATTACGGAGGCGACGGAACAGTATGCCAGCGGCAACATGCACTATGAGTTCAACGTGGAAAGCGAGGACGAAATAGGATATCTGGCCGCCACGCTTTCCTATATGGCCAGCGAAATCGCCCGCTCGGAGGATGACCAGAAAAAATTCGTAGCCAATGTGTCCCATGATTTCCGCTCTCCCTTAACTTCCATTGAGGGCTATCTGAAGGCCATGCTGGACGGCACCATTCCGCCGGAAATGTACGAAAAATATTTGAACATCGTGCTGAACGAAACAAGCCGCCTGACAAAGCTGACAAACAGCCTTTTGACTCTCAACAACCTGAACACCAAAGGAATCATGCTGAACAGGACGGACTTTGAGATTAATACTGTCATCCGCAATGTGGCTGCCACCTTTGAGGGCACCTGCCGTCAGAAAACGATTGGCATCGAGCTGATTCTCACGGGCGACGAGATGTATGTGGTCGCGGACGTGGATAAGATCCAGCAGGTTTTATATAACCTTCTGGATAATGCAATCAAATTCAGCCATCACGATTCCCTCATCAAAATCGAGACGACCGAAAAGCACAATAAAATTTTCATCAGCGTAAAGGACACCGGAATCGGCATCCCGAAAGACGATCTCAAACTGATCTGGAACCGCTTCTACAAGTCCGATCTTTCCCGCGGAAAAGACAAGAAGGGCACGGGCCTCGGCCTGTCGATCACAAAGGAGATCATACAGGCCCACGGCGAAAACATCAATGTCATCAGCACCGAGGGCGTGGGGACGGAGTTTATCTTCTCCCTGCCAAAATCCGAGGTGGAGGACGACGACTGACACTAACCTCCATCCATGCGGAGAATGCCATATTTCCCTGTGCTGATTAAGCTGTCAATATCTAATAAGCATTTTCTATTCCAGTATCTCCGCGCCAATTCAGTCTGTGCAGCTCCCCTTCCCTCTGCATCCCCGCAAACCCGCTCTGCCGCAGGGCCTCGTACAGCACAATCGCCACGGAATTAGACAGGTTCAAAGACCGGATCTCCTCCATCATAGGAATGCGGATACAGGTCTCCTCATGTTCCACCAAAAGCTCCTCGGGAATCCCGGCGCTCTCCTTGCCAAACATAATAAAATCATCCGGCCCGAAAACCGCTTCTGTGTAGAGACGTTTTGCCTTTGTGGTGGCATACCAGATTTTCGCATCGGGATGCTTTTCCCGAAACTCGTCAAAATTGATATAGCGGGTCACCTCCAACTGCAACCAGTAATCCATGCCCGCCCGCTTGATGGACTTTTCATCCAGCCGGAAGCCCAGCGGCTCAATCAAATGGAGCGCCGTACCTGTCGCTACACAGGTACGGCCGATATTCCCCGTATTTGCCGGAATCTCCGGCTGATGTAAGATAATATGCATTACTTCTCTCCACGTAATCTGCCGACAAAATCCGCCAGCTTCCCGATCGCCAGCTTCAGCGTGTCCAGAGAGTAAGCATAGGAAATTCTTAAAAATCCCTCACCGCAGTCGCCAAACGCCGTCCCCGGAACCACGGCCACTTTCTCCTCCTTCAAAAACCGCTCCGCAAACTCCTCGCTGGTCATGCCGAACTCCTTAATACAGGGAAAAATATAAAATGCCCCAAACGGCTCAAAACACGACAGCCCCATTTCCTGGAAAGCATTCATCAGATAACGTCTCCTCTGGTTGTAAGCCGTCTTCATTTCCTGCACGTCATCGTCCCCGTTTCGAAGCGCTTCCACCGCCGCATACTGACTTGTGGTGGGTGCGCACATAATCGCAAACTGATGGAGTTTTGTCATCTGCTCCAGAATCTCTCTCGGACCGCAGGCATAACCGAGCCTCCAGCCTGTCATCGCGTAAGCCTTGGAAAAGCCGTTGATCAGGATCGTCCTCTCTCTCATGCCTTCCATCTCAATAATGGACACATGCTTTTCCTTATAAGTCAGCTCCGCATAAATCTCATCTGACATGACAAGTATGTCATGTTTCCGAATCACTTCGGCTATCGCTTCCAAGTCCTCCCGCTCCATAATCGCGCCCGTCGGATTGTTCGGGAAAGGCAGGATCAGTATCTTAGTCTTTTCCGTAATGGCATTTTCCAGCTCCTCTGCCGTCAGACGAAACTCGTTTTCTTCCTTCAATTCAATAATGACCGGCACGCCGCCCGCCATAATCGCACAGGGCTCGTAAGATACGAAGCTCGGCTGCGGAATCAACACCTCGTCCCCCGGGTTGATGACGGCGCGCAGTCCGATATCGATTGCTTCGGAGCCTCCCACCGTAATCAGCACCTCGTGCTTCGGATCGTAGGAAACGCCCTGTTTTCTCTTTATGTAATTACAAATCTCCTGACGCAGCTCCATCAATCCGCTGTTGGAAGTGTAGAATGTGCGTCCCTTCTCCAGCGAGTAAATGCCCTCGTCCCTGACGTGCCACGGCGTATCGAAATCCGGCTCACCCACACCGAGAGAAATCGCGTCCTTCATCTCGCTGACAATGTCAAAAAACTTCCGAATACCCGAAGGCTTCAGCCCTACTACCTGCTTTGATAACATATCTTTCACGGTGACACCTTCTCTCTCGTATCTTCATACTTTTTCGTCAAAATCGTCCCATGGTCTTTGTATTTTTTCAAAATAAAGTGAGTCGCCGTGCTTAAAACGGACTCAAGCGTGGAAAGCTTGTCGGACACAAAACCGGAAATCTCCTTCAAGGACTTGCCTTCCAATGTCACAAGCAGGTCATACCCGCCGGAAATCAGATATACCGAAGTAACCTCCGAATACTTATAAATCCGCTCCGCGATATTGTCAAAGCCCTGCCCTCTCTGGGGCGTCACCCGCACCTCAATCAGCGCGGACACCTTCTCGATGGAAGTCTTCTCCCAATCGATCATCGTATGATAACCACAGATAATGCCCTCGTCCTCAAGCGCCTGCAGCTCGTTCACCACATCGATCTCCTGTGCTCCGAGAATCACCGCCAGCTCCTTTAAATCTATGCGGCTGTTCCTCTCTATAATTTTCAACAATTCTTCTCTCATTTTTCTCCTCCTTTTATCAGCCTCTAGGCTTATTCAAATAGCTCTTTCTTCCTTCATTATAGAGCACCCGGTCATTCCCCCGCGTCGTGCGCCCGATCACAACCGCGGGTATTCCTTCCCGCAAAAGCGCCGTCACAAGAGCGTTTCCGTCCTCCGTCGTCATAATAAGACACCCGCCCGACGAAAGCTCATAGGGATTTTCTCCGAAAACCTCACAGATCTCTATGGTTTCCTGCCTGACAGGTATTTTTCTCAAATCTGCTTCCAGTCCGACGCCGGCTTCCTCCGCCATCTCCCACAGCCCCGCAAAAATGCCGCCCCGGGAAACAGCTTGTATACCGCAGACGCCGGACTTCATGGCGGTGGCGGCCTCCGGTATCACCGACAGATACCTGTCAAAAGCGGCGGCCTCGTCTATCATACGCGCCGGAAACCGCTGCCGCAGTCTCTCATAATTTTCTCCTGCAAGTCTGGCTGTTCCCTCCAGGCCAATCCATTTGCTCACCACAATATCCTGATCCGCGCCCGCTGTCCGCGGCTCCATTTGCAAATCACGCTCGATTTCCGTCCGCGGCTCTGCGCATAAAACGGCGCAGTCTTTCCCCAGCCCTGCGCCATTTTTCATTTTCCGTATATGCGATTTTCCCTTTTCCGACAGAAAACGCTCTGACACATTCTCCGTTCCTTTTTCCTGTCTCATACCGTATGCCTTACTCTTCGTAGAACCGCATCCTATTCTCACGGTCTCAGCCGCAAACGCCTCGTCCTGCATTAAACTAACAGATAAAATCACTCCACTGGCGGAGGCGGTGCCTCCTGCTGCTGCGCTGCCTGTTCCGCCGCCGCCTGCTCTGCGGCTGCCTGTTCCGCCGCCGCCTGATCCGCTGCCGCCTTGTCCGCCGCTGCCTGCTGTGCCGCCGCTGCGGCTGCCTGTATCTGCCCCGGATCTCCGCCACGGTACGCGCCGGCTACCGCCTTTACCTGATCCACACTGCCCGATGCCACAGCCGCCATAATGGCGTTGTACGCGCCCGGATCCTCAGTCGCCACGCCCACCGTCGCGCTTCTGGGCGCCTTCATATAACTGCTGCTGTTTACCTGCTCGCGGCTCACTTCCTCGCCGTTTTCCTTCACAATCTTCCACAATCTTGCCTTATAGCCCACATGAGCGGACTGTACGGTGCAGTACCCCACAGGCTGGGATGCATCCGTGTAAATCACCTCTGAATCCGGCTCAATCCTCTCAAGAACTTCGCTCTCGTAGCTTACTTCCCGGCTGCTGTCTCTGGTTTCCAGCCCGTAGATCGTAAACGTGATCTGCTTTTCGGGTGTTGTATAGCCGTCTATATAGATCGGATAATCCAGATTATTCTTAAACTTAAAATCTTTCCCGGAGGACTCTGCAATGGCCGCGTCCGCAGAAGGATCAACATAGGTCACAATCATGGAGTGATTGTAGCGCTCCGTCACCTCAAGCTCCGCTTGGAGCACCGCATTATAAAGCGTAGTCGATACCTGGCAGATACCGCCGCCAAGACTGTCAACCACCTGCCCGTTCAGGTAAGAGGCCGCCATATAATAGCCGTTTTCCTCCGAGAAAGGCGTAATGGTCTCCAGCGTCGAAATCTCCTCTCCCGGATACAAAGTAATTCCGTTGAGCAGCCGGCAGCCATTTGCCACATTCTCGCTTCTCGCTTTGCCGGAAGTGGAAAAACTGGTGGTAAACGTGCCCAGCACATCCTTCACCTTCTCCAAATCCTCCGCCGTTCCCTGAGGCTCCTGCGTCTCAACCTGCATATCCAGATCACAGGTGCCTCCCGTCCACTCGTCCGTCAGATAATCATATACGCTATCGGTCGTCCCATCCTGATCCACCACGCGGCCAATCTGCCCCTCTGTGACCTCAAACCCGTCCTCTGTCTTTTTCAGGCTGGCATTGACAGCCTCCTGATGGTACTGTCCGGCATTCTCCTCAATCAATGCGCGGATTTTTTCCTTATCAAAATCAAAGCTTACCCGGTAAACTTTATTCTTGTATTCCAAATCCCGCAGTTCCTTGTAGCACTGCAGAATATCTCCATCCCGGCCAAAACCGACAGCCTCCTCCAAAATCTCACGATTACCCCATTTTAGACCTAGCTCCGCGGCAGATGCCGTAATCTCGCCTTCCTCCGGCGCATGCAGAGTAATCTGCGCATCACCAAAGCCGGCGACATACGCTTCGATCGCTTCGCCCGCCTCGTTCTCCGTCATTCCCGAAATATCTATATCATCCACATAGATTCCCGTCTCAATTTTCCCGTCTTTTGCCTGCGCCGGCATAACGACAAACGCTGCCGCAAAAAACGCCGCCCAGGTCATCACAGATAATTTTTTCATAACGCTTACCCGCTCCCACTTCTCCCCTGCCAAATACATGCCATTCACAAAACGCGTCCACTGTGCTAAAATGAATAAAATGCAGAGGCCAGCATCGGAATGACCATCGCCAAAACGACGATAATGATAATAACCGATGAAATAATTTTCCTGGTTTTTCTGTTGAACTTCATATTATCCCCATTCCGGAGCATTTATGCGACGGGGCGACGCAAATTTCAAATTTACGTCTGCCATCAAACAAATTTGTGATGCTCCTGCACAAATTTGCGTGTGACAAATTGGCACATCAGTGTGATTTTTCACACTACCGCCTCAATCATTTTACTACACTATAATAATAAGGAATGCCTTCTTTTGGCATAAAGGAATTATATATGAATTTTTTAATTATTGCAAGTACTCTGATCTTAGCAACAGCCATCTCCATGGCTTCCTCCAAAAGCAAAAAAAACACCGCCGCGATAGAGCAGGAATTTTGGCAGAGGGAGCGGGCCGCAAACAGTACCAGACGCAAACCTCTGGACGATCTTAACTATATTAAGCTGCCCATGGAAATTTTCCCCATGGAGCTTTTGCAGGATAACCCACGGATTGAAGATTACCGGCAGATCATCCTTTCCCTTAAGGATCAGCCCATCGTCAATTTCACGGGGCTTACCAACACGGAGCTGAAACTGCAATACGGCGCGCCCAATATCACCCTGCTGACCACCTATGACCAGAATTACACGCTTCTGGTACGCACCCTGCAGCAGTGGGCACAGGCGCTCTATGACGACGGCTTTTCCAAAGAGGCTTGTCAGCTTCTGGAATTTGCCATATCCACCGGCACGGACGTGAGCGCAACTTACCGTCTGCTCTGCCGGATTTATCAGGAAAACGGCACCCCCGAAAAAATCAGTGCGCTCTACCCGGTGGCCGAATCCCTGATTTCCGCCAATCAAAAGCCTATCGTCCGTATTCTTGCAGAATATGGGCAATCTTCCGACTAGCCTCGCTGCGGGTCAGATTTTCAATCTCATAGTCTACTATCAGTTTATGCCTGTCCAACAATTTATATAACTGTTCTTTTTGGGCAATCGTAAGCGGTGTATCGCGTTTTGCCTGATACAAAAGCTGCCTTGGCCGAAACAGACTCTTTTCTCCCGCCGCATCTTCCTTTTCCTGAAATTCTTCCACAAGCTTTTGATATAAAACAGCCGTGGCGCGGGCGTCCCCCAGAGCCCTGTGCGCGCTGTGGGGAATTTCATAATGCTTACAGAGCGCCCCCAGACTGCGGCTTTCCAAATTCTTTAGATATTTCCGCGCAATCTTTAACGTATCAATTCCCTGTCTCTCAAAGGACAGCCTCTCATTTACCGCCGCCTTTTTTAAAAAGGAAAAATCAAACAGAATACCGTGCCCCAGAAGCACATCCTCCCCCAAAAAACCAAGCAATTCCGGCAAAACCTCCCCGATCGGTTTCGCCCCGGAAAGATCTCCGTCATGGATTCCGGTAAGCTCCACAATCCGTTCCGGCAGCTTCCGCCCGGGATTGACAAAAGTTTCCCACTCTCCCACGGTCTCGCCCCGTTCTATTCTGACCGCACCAATCTCTATGATTTTATCCCGTCTCGGGTCAAGCCCGGTTGTCTCCAGATCAATACACACATAGGAATCCGTCATTTTTGCCTCCATAAGTCAAGCGATAACCTCAAATCCGGGTTGAAAGCTTTTTTTCAGCTTTCCCTCCACGCCCATCCTCTGCCACAATAACGCGTGTACAAAGCCCCGTCACGGGTTCAATTTATGTACCATAAACTCTATATACTGTTTTCTGTCCGTCAATTAATGAATCCCATAATCCTATATCTGCGTCTGCACCCGCAAATCCACACTATATCTTGTAGTCTGCCTGTCATTTATTTAAAAAATAGGGGTCTTTCCACAAAAATATTCCGTAATGAATATTCTTATTAAAAATTGGAATATTTTTTGACACCAGATAAACTACAATAACAAAAAGGGATTACGAATGAAGACAAGGATCAAGGAACTCCGACTGGAAAAAAAACTGACACAGCAAGCTCTTGCAGAACAGCTTGGCATTAACCAAACAAGTCTGAGCAAAATCGAATGTGGAGCCAGCACCCCTGACGCTCTGCTTTTGGCTGATCTATCACGTTTCTTTCATGTCACCACAGACTATATTCTATTACTCTCTGAAGAACGTCTGACAGCAGATTCCCTATTGGCGGATAATATGTGCAATCTCAAAAAATACCGACATCTTATCACCATTTACCAAAAAATGACCCAAAAACAACAAGGAGACTTTTATAATTTCCTGTGCAGTATGTTAGGCATGAGCGAGGATTTGTAATTTGAAATCTGTCACCATTTGGTGAAGCCTGCCTTTCCATATATGTTATCTCACACAGCATATCTAGTCAGATTGCCAGCGCCCTGTAAAGCTTACACCCTTTTATTGCTGCATCTGGTCTATGCGTTATATAACGTTTCTAGCAAAAGGCGGGATTCCTAATCCCGCCTCATTTCCTGCCCTGCATCCCAATTTCTTTTTACTTTATCAGAGAATGGAAAGGAATCTGTCAAATGCCGCCTGCCCCTCTGCATCCCTCTTGTAGACTCCCGCGTCCTCAAGCACTTCCATAAACACATTGCCGATCTCCTTGTGCAGAATTTCCATAATGTGCTCCTTATCCACGTTCTGATAGGCCGGCAGAAATTCATCCACCCAGTCGGCATGTTTTGCAAGCTCCTCATCCTTACGGATATCCGCGCCTGACAAAATCGCCTCAGCGAGACGTTCCATCTCACCTTTCAGTCTGGCGGGCAGCACGGCAAGCCCCATCACCTCGATCAAACCGATATTTTCCTTTTTGATATGATGCAGCTTCGCATGGGGATGATATACGCCCAGCGGATGCTCCTGCGTGGTAATGTTATTGCGAAGCACCAGATCCAGCTCAAATTTATCGTCCCGCTTTCTTGCGATCGGCGTAATCGTATTGTGAGGTTCGCCGTCGGTCTCGGCAAAAATAAACGCCGCCTCATCGGTATAACCCCTCCATTTCTCCAAAATCACATCCGCAAGCGCCACCAGCCTGTCGGAATCCTCATGGGAAATACGAATCACGGACATCGGCCAGTTCACCACACCCGCCTCCACATCCGTAAAGCCCTGTACCGTAAAGATGCGTTCCACAGGGGCCTTCGCCATGGCAAACTCATAGTGCCCGCCCTGAAAATGATCGTGACTTAAAATGGAACCGCCCACAATCGGCAAATCCGCGTTAGAACCCACAAAATAATGCGGAAACTGCTTTACAAAATCAAAAAGTTTGCAGAACGTATCGTGCTCGATCTTCATGGGAATATGCTGCGAGTTAAACACGATACAGTGCTCGTTATAGTACACATAGGGGGAATACTGGAATCCCCACTGGCTGCCGTTGATGGTGACGGGAATAATCCGATGATTCTGTCTCGCCGGATGATTCACCCGCCCCGCATAGCCCTCGTTCTCACGACACAGAAGACATTTCGGATAACCGCCCTGTTTCGCGTTCTTCGCCGCCGCAATCGCCTTCGGATCCTTCTCCGGCTTGGAGAGATTGATCGTAATATCCAGATCGCCGTATTTCGTAGAGGAAATCCACTTCTGATCCTTCTCGATGCGGTAGCGTCTGATGTAATCCGTGTCCCGGCTCAATTTATAGAAATAATCCGTCGCTTCCTTCGGATCGCTCTCGTATTTTTCCCGGAACGTCCGAATGACCTCGCTTGGTCTGGGCGTGAGCAGTCCCATGATTTTCGTGTCAAAGAGATCCCGATATACGATACTGTCCTCGATAAGCCCCTTCTCACAGGCGTAATCCAACATTTCCTTAAGAACCGGCTCCAGCTCCTCCACGGTCATAGAAACGTCGCCGCCCTCCTCCAACTCGTCCAGTCCGAAAAGCTCCAGCAGACGGTTGGTCGTATATATCTCATCCTCTTTCTCAATCAGCCCTGTAAGCAGGCCGTATTTTACGAGTTTTTTGATATTTTGCTGAATCATTATTATATGCCTCCTCAATTTACATCTGCGGAAAATGCCGCATTTTCGGCATTCTCCTATGCGAAACTTAGTACTTCCAAGTCAGCTTGCTGACTTTGCGTCTCCGTCCTATGGCGGGACGTCTTTAGAAGTGTTACAATTCACACGTACGCCAGATTTCGCATCAATTTACGATTATTCCGTGTGAATTGCAACAATGATGCACACAAAATGCCAAAATACAGGCATTTTGGCGCTGACTCCGACACCATGCAGCAAGTGCATGGCGCGGGTGTGAAAAGTAACTTAGAAGTACTTTTCGCATTTCTCACGCTGTTATAGTTTAGACGGGCCGTCCCCGATCTCCACCACATAGAAATCAGCAGTTTTACCGACACGCTCCTGATAAGCCGCGCCGACCTTTTCCTTGAAAGTCTCGACCGCCTCGTCCTTCACAATGCTCACCGTACAGCCGCCAAAGCCGCCGCCCGTAATGCGGGAGCCAATCACGCCGTCCACTTTCCACGCCTCCTCCACAAGCACGTCAATCTCATCGCACGACACCTCGTAGTCGTCCCGCAGGGAAACGTGGGAAGCGTTCATCAGCTCGCCAAACTCTTTCAGATTATTATTTTTCAAAGCTTCCACCGCGCGGATCGTTCTCTGGTTCTCATAAACGGCATGTTTCGCGCGCTTTTTCCGTATCTCATCCTTGATCGCACCCTTGTTCGCCTCAAACTGTTTCTCGGACAGATCGCCCAGACCCTTGATGTCCACTACTGTCTTAAGCTCCTCCAGCGCTTTCTCGCACTCGCTCCTGCGCTCGTTGTACGCCGAATTGACCAGCGAGTGCTTCACATTGCTGTTAGTGACGATAATCTTCGCCCCGTCCAGCACAAGAGGCGCATACTGATAGGAGAGATCCGCCGTATCCAAAAAGATCGCATTGTCCTTCTTACCCATTGCAGATGCAAACTGATCCATGATACCGCAGTTCATGCCGTTGAAATTATTTTCCGAATACTGGCCGATCAGCGCCAGATCTACATTGGCCACGTCAAACCCAAACAGGTCGCGCAGATAAAAACCCGTCAGCACCTCCAGAGAAGCGGAAGATGATAAGCCGGAGCCATTGGGAATATTGCCGTTTAACACAATATCCAGCCCGCAGTCCATTTTCATGCCGCGCTCCGCGAATGCCCACATAACCCCCTTCGGGTAATTCGTCCAGCCCGCCGCGTCGGAAGGCGTCAGATCATCCAGACTGCTCTCTATCACACCCATACTGTCAAAATTCATAGAGTAAAACCGAAGCTTTCTGTCTGTCCTCTTTTTCACCGCCGCGTAAGTACCGATCGTCAGCGCGCAGGGAAATACATGCCCTCCGTTGTAATCCGTGTGCTCGCCGATCATGTTCACCCGGCCCGGCGCAAAATATACACCCGCGCCGCCCGCGTCCCCGTAAAGATCCTCAAACTTCTTTAAAACCTGCTCTTTCATACCCGCTCTCCTTCTCTTTCTGCCTTCTATAGCAAATCTGCACAGAGAATGCCGCTTTTCAGGCATTCTCTTGAGTGAAACATAGAACTTCTTAGCGAAGCAGCCTTTGCTGCTGAGCTATTAGAAGTTCTTTTCACTCTATTATATCAAAAAAGGACTATCCTTACATAGCCCTTTGTTACTGAAACCTGTCAAAATGTTATATTTGATTACTTTTCACACCCGCGCCATGCACTTGCTGCATGGTGTCGGAGCCAGCGCCAAAATGCCTGCTTTTGGGCATTTTGTGTGCACCATTGTTGCAATTCACACTGAATAATCATAAATTGATGCGGAATCTGGCATGGGTGTGAATTGTAACTATATTTGGTTCAAGCTGTTAATCTGGCCGATGAACTCCTCCACCTGCCGCAGATACTCCCGATTCCTTCTCGTCTCCCCCTTCTGCATCTCCTTGCGGAAGCTCGTGGGAGACATCTGTTTCATCTGCCGGAACGCCTTGGTAAATACAAGCGGGTCATGATAGCCGCACGACAGGGCAATGCTTTCGATCGGAAGGGACGTAAGCTGCAAAAGCTCCGTGGCTTTTGTGATGCGGAAAGTCATCAGAAACTGCTGGGGCGACATTCCCATGGAATTTTGAAACAATGTATAAAGATAACTTCTGTTAATACACACATAATCCGCCACATCCGTCACCTTGATGGGATTGCAGTAATTATTCTGTATAAATGATACAGCTTTTCGCACATAAATATTTGCCTTGTCATCATCGCCATGCTTCTCTACCCTGCTGCCCTCCGCAATGACCGACAGGAAAATGCCAAGCTGCCCGTTCCGCCGCAGATCGTTGGAAAGGCCGTAGGTATTATGCTCCATCATGTCCTTCACAATCCGATAAAGCTCCTCCGAAGCCTCGGATTTAAAAATCGGCTGTCTTACGGACAACCCCATGTTACCCAGATACTCCACCGCCTGCGTGCCGCTGAAGCCGACCCAGACATACGTCCACGGCTCCTCCTCGTCCGCCTGATAAAAGGCCAGCTCGTCGGGCGTAATCAGAAAACCATATCCCGCTTCTAAAGGATACTCTTCCCCGCCGATTGAAAATTTCCCCTTGCCGCTCAGTATATAATGAATCAGGTAATGGGGTTTTAAGGCCGGGCCAAAGCTGTGCATCGGCTCCGTCCGGGATAGGCCGCAGCAGTTCACATAGAGGCTTCCCGTCTGCTCTCCCGCAAATTCCAGTTTATATGCCTTTTCCATCGCCACCTCCATGCCGGAGCATCTTTTCGCGACGGTGCGCGAGTAAAATCTCAAATTTTGCTCTGCGTTTCCGAGTTTGTGGCTCCGACACAAACTCGCGATTGAAAAATAAGGTCATCAGACTTATTTTTCAATCTTATTCTTTCCTGTCATCGCGCCCTATTACGGCGCGCGCTCCATTGCCTGCGAAATCAGTTTGATTCCGCATCCTTCTCCGGTCTATAGCTCTCCACATCCGCAAGCAGCTTCTCCCAGGCGTCCTCGTGCTCCACATAGTAGAGCGGACACATTTTGCCGCCGCAGTCGTAATGCCGTAAAATATCATCCTCAGACAAATGATACTCCTGTGTCAGCCAGGCCAGCATATGTACCAGGGTATCGTATGTCTCCTGCGTAAACTTCCCGTCCTCATCCAGATAACAGCACTCTATGGAAACGGAGTCCTCATTTCTGGTAGCTACCGCGTAGGCCTGCTCCTCCAGCGGAATGCACTGGATCAGCTCTCCCTCATAACCGATGATGAAATGCGCGCTTGCCGACCTTTCCTGCGTCTCGGCAAGATTGGCAAAATAGCTGCGGTTCTGCGCTGCGGAAGTACCCGGATTTGCGGTATAATGCACAAAAACACTTTTGATTTTTTTCAATTCCGTACCTGGTCTGGAAAATTCGTTCGGCTCCAGATAATCTATCATAATCGGCGGCGCCTCGATCCGGTTCCCCTCTATCTTTTCGGACACAATGTCCACAATGCCCTTGCCTTTATCGACACTTTCCCGATGCGCCATGCGGTAAATGGCCCCTGTCGTCTGATAAATCAGTATCAGACATACGCCAATCATAAGAAATGTAAGTAGACGGTAAAGGCTAAGCCTCCGTTTCTTTGCCCTGCGCTTTTTGATGGAGCTTACCGCGCGCGGTCTGTCCGTGTTTCGACGGTCAGGCTGCGGTCTCGGGCCGGAACGCCTCTGCCCGGAACGAACCTGTCCACGGTCTGCAAGGCGCATCATGTGAGAATTGTCATTTTCTCTGGAAATCTCCCAAAGCTCCAGATTCTCCAGTCCGTCACTTTCCGAAGTGCGCCGCCTTGCACGCTCTCCGCCGCTGCAGCCTCCTATGACACTTATACCGTTTCTTGCGCTGCTCCTATACGCATTTTTCGTTCTGTTTCCTGTGCCGGCCTGTTTTCTGCGCCGTTGCGCAGGATATTGTGCCTGTCGTCCTTCTTCCCTGCTACGCGGGACATTTCTTCCGTCGCTCCTCTGTGCCTGCCCCATGATGTTCCCCCTCTTTTGTACTTCTCACGCTAACCGCCATGTCACAGCTCAGCTGTGACTCAAATCGGGATGAAAAATGCCGCATTTCTGGCATTTTTCTGGGTGAAACTTAGAAGTTCCAAGTCGGCTTTGCCAACTTTGCGAAACAGCCATTGCTGTGAGCAGCTAGAACTTCTTTTCACCCTATTGTAGTATATCAATCTTTAAAATATCTCTAAAATTGACACACTTTTACATTTCTATATATTAGAACGGGGAACTTAAGAAAAAGGTTACATAATTCTTAATATTTTTTTATTTTTAAACGGTTCTCATCTCATCGAGTCTCTTCGCCTTCTGGTGTGCCTTTTTCCGTATCGGCAAATTACTCTCCGGGTGCCGTCGAAAGATGCGTCTCCACCGCCGCATGCAGCTCAGACAGTCCGTCCCGGAAAATCTGATCGTCCTCGTAATCCGCATTCTGCAGTCCCGGCAGTTCTTTTTCCAGTTCCTCCCGAAAATACGTCATTATCATAGAGCCGTTTCCCGACGGGTGTTTTATCCCAACAGCGATCTCCTCCACATTCCCGATGGAATAAAACAGCATCGCCGCATTAAAGTATAACAGATCCCGATCTTCCTCTGTAAAGAAATCCGTGCTCATCTCATAATCAAAACGTAGGGAATACAGCTCCTCCAGCGTCTGCAGGGAAAACCCGCCCGAACGGCTCAGTGTGGACGGCAGAGGCAGGGCATCTAGCAGCGCGCCAACCTTGGCGTTGTCCCCCAAATAGGGCGTGCGGCTCGCGGTCAGCGCGTCAAACAGCGCCTCCCGTCTCTCCCGGTTCAGACTTAAGACGATCACCTGATCCGCCGCGGCCTTTAACTCGCTGTCAATAAACGCCATTTCATTCCGGTATTTTTCCTTTACCCTGCCATCATAGTCGGCCCTGACATAAACATAGCATCTGTTATCAAGTCTGTCTATACTGATCTCACTCGACGGATAGACTGTCGTCGTAATCTGCTCGTTCGGCAGATAGTCTGTCGATCCCTCTTCCTGCGCTGCCTCCGTATTATCGGCATTATCGTCTATGACATAGGTCGTATCTTCGTCATCTACGATATAAGTTGTATCGTCGTTGCGGTCCGTGCCGGGCACACCCGCTGCCATATTACTGTCGCTGCCGGATATACCCTCCGAAGCCCCGTTATCTGTTCCGGCTTTGCCCGCCGCATCATTCTCTGCCGGTGTATAAGTATGTGCGGAGAGCTCTTCATCCTCCTCCAGCGGAATAACTTCCCAATCATCACTGAGCAGCGGATTCTCGTCATCCCCCGGCACACCTTCTATCGTGCCCTCATGCCCTAATATCCCTTCTTCCGGAATATAAATATCCTCGTGTCCTAAAACGCCCTGCGTTGCAGGCGTATAAGTATGCTCCGTCCTCGACAATGCCTCCCCCAGATAAGCCCGCAAAAAGTAATTACAGCCTCTGTCTCCGATGGGCACAACCTCCCGCCCCTCGTCCACATATCCCAGCGCGTCTCGAAGCGGCATTCTGGAAAACCTGCCCACTTCCTCCTGTGCGGCAACATGATATATGACAACCTCGTCAGTTTTCTTTTCCACCACACAGCCGCTGATGCCGCCGATACTTGCAGGCAGCGGTATCTGCATATCCGCGCCCGTGACTGTAAGCCCTTCCTGCGCGTCCACCGTTATGCCGTGAAATTGCGCATCCTTTGTAAAGACAAAAAGACACGCTGCCGCGATCAGAAAAAGTGCGCCCGTCACAGCCGCATAGAAAACCTTCGGCTCCTTCGCGATAAAACGGATTCTCTCTTTGACGCTCTTTCCGCTCCCGGTCATGGTCGTGGCGGTGCAGACCAGATCGGAAGCCCGTCCCTTTCTTGTGATAATGGAAAGCAATGTCTCCCCATAAGAAACCCGCTCCTCCTCTCCAAGCCATGTCAGCGCTCCCTCATCGCAGGCCAGCTCGCAGTCACGCTTGGAGCAGACCGCCGCCGCCCAGACAAGCGGGTGAAACCAGTACACTGTCACCAGCGCACTGCGAAGAACTGCCCAGAAGCCGTCTCCATGCTTCTTATGGACAAGTTCATGAACAACCACATGTCGCAGCCTTTCCGCAACATCAATTACATCTGCTGTCAGATATACTGCCTCCCGCCCCGGAAATCCGTACAGACAGGGGGAAGAAATCCCATCCGCCACATAGACTGCAGGCAGGCGGTTTTTTCTTCTCCAAAAGCGGCTGCGCTCCTTCCTCCCCTGCGAATCCTCTTCACCCTGCAAGTCAGAAGACGCTTTCTTTTTTCCGTCTGCAAGCTCCCTGCCCTTTATAACAAATTCCTTTATGTCCTCCGGCAAGTCATAGGGCTTTCTGCTTTTCCTCAGCCGATGACTGAATACTATGTTCGTAATCAAAATCCATCCACCCACAATCAGCGCGCCGGTTCCCCAGAAAAACCACAGCACATCCAGCCGGGAAAATCCCAGCTTTCCCGCCAAAAACACGGCAGTCGGCCCGTCGTCAGGCATATCCTCCAGCGTCTCCCTGACCTCATCCGTGGTAAACAGGCGGAATAAAATACTGCGCGGATCCACCGTCATCTGAATAGGCTCTTCCAGACGAATCGTCTCATTAAGCCTTTCCCCTATGCCGCTCTCATTCCCTTCCACCAGATCCATCAGCCGAAACCGGGAAAGAGACCCCAGATCAAACTCCGCCGAAATCGGCATCACCAGCCGAAGCGCCACCAGAAGCCAGAGCGCGTACTGCAGCCTGCTGCCAATTTTTCCGCGGAATACCCGCCGGATCAGCAGGACACATAAAATAAAAACCGTTGATGTAATCAGTATCTCCTTCATGTCTTCCTCCCTTTTTATTCGTTTCTTTTAAGCTTGGTTTCACCGCAATTTGTCTCTATTCTCCACGCTCATCTCTCGTCTCACTGTATCCAGCCCTGCTTTTTCTCGCCTGATCCAAAATGCCGTAAAGCTCCTGTATCTCCTCCTTAGACAACGCCTGATCTTCTACCATGGCGTTGACCATCATCCCCAGACTGCCCTGGTATACCTTCTGTAAAAACCCTCGGGTCTCGTGCATGGACACCTCTTCCCTGGTCACCAGCGGATAAAATATTTTTGCCCGGCCGCCGTCCCTGTGGGCGACCGCACCCTTCTTTTCCATGCGGGAAAGCATGGTAATCACGATATGTTTATCCCAGCCGGTCTCCCCGCCCAGCTCATTTTTAAGCTCCGTAATCGTACTTTCCCGCTCCCAGAGCTGATTCATAATTTTCCATTCCCCGTCCGATAAACTGACCATCCTTTTTCCTCTCTTCCGTGCCATCTTATATACTGCTATCCTCAACTGCGCCGACAAACTGTCTCCCGGAAAATGCGGCAATCCCGTCCGTTAAGCCGCCCTCAATCACACAGACAGCCCATTTCTGTGCCGGCATGGTATACGATTGTATACCCTATAATTGTATCATACCCATTAGGTATACGCCTGTCAACCTCTATTAAACGGCTAAAATACGATTTGCGCATAGTAAAACAGGAAACCCTGCCTGGATTTCCTGTCTTACTTCCCCTATGAACATAATTTTCTCTATTCCGAAGCGTCACAAACTCCAGATTGAAAAATCAACCTATTGGCGTGAGAAGAACTTCTAATCGCTCACAGCAAAAGGCTGTTTCGCGAAGAAGTTCTAAGGAAGCGCTGATTAAATCAGCACTTCCTTAGAGCCTCCGGCGGATGCACACGGATTTGCAAAGGAATGTGCCGCTTCGCGGCGCAAATCCGGTGCGGGAAACGCTTTAATCAGCGTTTCCCTAAATATTCTTCGCAAATCACTCTCCCGCAGAAGAATGCCTGAAATACGGCATATCCCGCACTGATTTGAGATGCCGCAAAGCGGAATCATGGCGGTTAGTGTGATTTTTCAATCTTACACCGCGGGACGTTTTTGTCATCACGCCTTCAATATCCCTCGCTGTACTTCCGATACAGCTCCTCCAGCTCAGCCTGATCCTGCTCGGACACATTTTCCCGCAGATACTCCTTGACTTCCGATAGGGATTCGCCGTCCACGCCGTCCCCGACAATTTCCATCACATCGGAAAGAGTGTCGCTGTCCGCATAGCGATCGATAATTTCCTCGGCTTTCTGCTTGTCAGCCTCATCCATATTATCGACAATTTCTTTTGCCTTTTCGGCCGCCTGCGGATCGTCATTGCTCTCAAGCGCCTGTTTCACCGCCTGTTCCATCACCGTTTCGGAAACCTTTTTTGTCACGGCATGTTTCACGCTTTCAGAAACTTTTTCTGTTACCGTGTGTCCGCCTGCTCCGGTCAGTGACCCGCTGGCAATGCCGACCGCCACAACAAGACAGACCCCCAGCAAAAGCCCAAGAACAATCACAGGGACAAGCCCTTTTTTCCTCTTCCTTTTCCTGTTCATTTTCTATTCTCCCATGCGTTTCTTTCCGTCTCCCGTTGCGTTTTGAAAGATATGGAGCTCTCCTGTGCGCAGTCTTTGAAAATCAATATGCTCTGCCCCAATAAACCATCTTTTTCGCCGGTTTCCCGCAGCATACGCATGTCTCGCCGATCTGTTCCTGCTCAAAAGGCATACAACGGCTGGTAACTGCCATCTCTTCCTTGATCTGATCCTCGCAGGCCTGCTCCCCGCACCACATCGCCTTCACAAAGCCGGATTTCTCCGCAAAGAACTTGCGGAACGTCTCCATATCCTTCGCCTCATAAGTGTGCGCGTCCCTGTGCGCCCTGGCACGCTCCAGCATTTCCCTCTGCATCAGCTCCAGAATTTCACCTGCCTTTGTCTCAATCTCCTCCAGCGAAACTTCTATTTTCTCTCTGGTATCCCGGCGGCAGATCACGCACTTGCCCGCCTCGATATCTTTCGGTCCGATCTCCACACGAATCGGAATGCCTCGCATCTCCTGCTCGGAAAACTTCCAGCCCGGACTCTTGTCGGTGTCGTCCACCTTTACCCGGAACGCACTCAGCTTATCTCTCAATTCATATGCCTTATCCAGCACGCCTTCCTTTTTCTGCTGGATCGGGATAATCATAATCTGGGTAGGCGCAATCTTAGGCGGCAGCACCAGCCCGGAATTGTCTCCGTGCACCATGATCACCGCGCCGATTAAGCGGGTCGTCGTTCCCCATGAGGTCTGATGTACATATTTTAAAGTATTATCTTTATCCGTGAACTGTATACCAAACGCTTTCGCAAAGCCGTCACCGAAATTGTGGCTGGTACCGGACTGCAGCGCCTTGCCGTCATGCATAAGCGCCTCAATCGTGTAGGTGGCAATCGCCCCCGCGAATTTTTCCTTGTCCGTCTTACGGCCCTTGATAACGGGAATCGCCAATACCTCCTCACAGAAATCGGCGTAAACATTCAACATCTGGATGGTTCTCTCCTCCGCCTCCTCAGCCGTAGCATGCGCTGTATGTCCCTCCTGCCACAAAAATTCGCGGCTCCGAAGAAACGGTCTTGTCTCCTTCTCCCAGCGCACCACGGAACACCACTGGTTGCACACCTGGGGCAGATCGCGGTAAGACTGCACCACATTTTTATAGTAATCGCAAAACAATGTTTCAGAAGTGGGTCTGACACAAAGCCTTTCCTGCAGAGGCTGCATACCGCCATGGGTCACCCACGCCACCTCCGGCGCAAAACCCTCCACATGATCCTTCTCCTTATTTAACAGACTCTCCGGAATAAACATGGGTAAATACACATTTTCCACACCCGTCGCCTTAAAGCGGTCGTCCATCTGCCGCTGAATCAGCTCCCAGATCGCATAGCCCGCGGGCTTAAACACCATACATCCCTTGATGCTGGTGTAATCCAGAAGCTCCGCCTTCTTCACCACATCCGTATACCACTGTGCAAAATCATCCTCCATCGCCGTGATCGCTTCCACTAACTTTTTGTCCGCCATTTTTTCTCCTTTCTTCTGACTCTGCCTGCCGTATAAGCAGACTCGAAATGTTTCGCATTCCGAGTTCGTGTTGCTCGTCATAAATCATCACAGTCAGTCTTGCATGCAAGCATGCTTCCTGTCCATGCTGCTTTCTGACTCTGCTTATACGCACAAAAAACCGCCGAAATCCTATCCCCTAGGGACCGAATTTTCGGCGGTACCACCCTGATTAATGCCCATTTACGCATTCAGCTTCTCATACCGTTATCGCCGGTGTTACGCTGCGCTCTTCACGCAGGGCTCCAAGGCCGGTTCCGAACAGTTCCCGTAAAAGCCTCCCACCAACGGCTCTCTCTCTGCAACGTTTCCCGTCCGTACTATTCTCTTCTTCGCCACGTTCTACTATGATATCAGCCTTCGTCAGCTGTATTTTCATCCATTTTAGCCGCATGAACCGCTTTTGTCAACTGTTATTATATGCTCTGCTATGCCTGTCCGCGCTTTTCCCTTAAAATATACTCCCCCACCCCCAGCATTAAAAATACAAAAGGCGTACAGCACACCTGCTGGTAACAGAAAAAATTGTACGCCATATAAGACACTGCGGAAGCCGCCGTCCCTACCAGAAGATAATCCTGCTGCCATGCCCGCAAATATCTTCTGACCGCCGTGACAAAAAATCCTATGTAGGATAACGCCCCAAAAATCCCGGTATTAATCAACGCCGTAAGCCATTCATTATGCGCATTGGTCAGTATCTTATCTCCCCAAAGCAGGTACGCTTCCTCGCCGTGCACCGCTTCCACATAACTGCTGAAACAGTCCGGCCCCACACCGAAAAGCTTATGTAGTACACTCTCTCCGCCAAACACTCTGACGGCAAAGCTCCAGATCCGTCCCCTGCCGTTGCCCCAGGCATCGTTCCAGTTAAAATAGGACACCGCACTGAGCGCGCCGCCCAAACCGTCCGACAGGACGCCCTTACTCTGCAGCACGATAAGCCCCACAACTGCCACCAACACCAATGCTGCCGCGAACAAAACCGCCCGGCCCACCCACTGCATCCGTACCGCCTGATACGGCCTGTTTCTTCTCCCGTACAAAAAGAGACAGAGAACCAGACAAAGCCCCAAAAGAACCCATGTAGTCCTCCCATTCAGAATCAACTCCGTTATAAAATCGTACTCCAGATCCGGATTGGGATGAATCTGCATCAGAAAATGCATCATTTTGCCCGCCGCAAAGAAGAGTGTACAGACCTCCACAAACCGGTTCAGCGTCTCCCGTCTTTTTATACAAATGCAAAAGAATACCAGCATAAATCCGGCCAGCGCAAAGTACGCGCTGTCGCTGTTCTGCGTCACAAGGGAGACAAACCCCACCGCCGTATAAATTCCGCCCAAAACCCGCCATCCCGTTTTGTCTGCAAAAAGAAATACCGCCACGCCCACAGGCAGCGCCACCACCAAATAGCTGGCATACCACGTCGCCTGCCCCATGGTAGAAAGAAACTGCGCCATCTGGCTGCCATTCAAACCCTCATAAAACCCGATGGGGTCAACGAGCATACGATGCAAAACGGCAATCAGAAACACCACCATAGCGGAACCGCAAAGCACGGTTAATATCACACGGTAATATTTCCCAAACCGGGACACCGCAACATAAATCAGCACAAAACTGAGCTGTGACATCCAACCCATATTCCAGCCAAAACTTCCCCACAGCGCGTCTTCGTAAAAACCGCCGGCAGCCACCGATAGCGTCGAAAAAAGCAGATAGGCCAGCACACAGAAATCCGTAACAGACAGTTTCTCCTTTATATAGCCGGAAAAGTTTGCGGCAAAGGACTCCTGCATCCGCCTTCGTCCACACAGCCGCACAGACAGAAGAACCGCACCGGCCGCCAAAAACACGGAAAATCCAACCGCCGTCACCATTCTGTAAGCCGCAAACTTTGCATTACCGATCTGGTTATATCCGTCCTTTGCATAGAAGGAAACTGCCACGCACATGACCGCCATGACTGCCGCCGTTATGTATTCCATCAATATTTCTAAAGTTTCCTGACCAGATACTCTTACGGTATTTTTCCTGTTTTGCGGCTTTTTTACTTTATTACTCATTTTTATATTTTCCTTTTCCTTGTCTCACGGTTAAAATTCATGTTTTCTTCGCAATTTCTATGTTAATACACGTCAAGGGGTTCGTCAAATTCTTCCCGCCTCTCCTTCAAAATTTCGGAAATGGCAATAAGCGCCAGCGGTCCTTTCACAATGCCGCCCACGCCGAAAAGTTTCATACCCGCATAAATAGAAAATAAAATCCACACCGGCGACAGACCGATTTTATTTCCGATCAGCCTCGGTTCTAAAAATTCCCTTGTAAGCACACAGATGCCATATAGCGCCAGGCATACCGCCATCCGCACATACACGCCGTTTATAAGCTGCCACACCGACAACGGTACGAGCACAATGCCCGTTCCTATAAAGGGCAGCATGTCCAGAAATCCTGCCAAAATACCCAGAAATATACCGCCTTCCACTCCTGCCAGGCTGAGAGTCACGCTGCAAAGTACCGCGATAATCAGAAGGATGACACCTTGGGCCTTAAAAAAAGTAACCAGATACGACAACACTCCTTCCATCACGGACCATAAAAACCGAAAACTCTCCTCCTCTTTCACCCAATCCACCATTTTCGTGTAATCTTTCTCAAACAGAAAAACTGCAATACAGGTAATTGCCAAAAACCCCACTGTACCCAGAATTCCTTTGAAGCAGCTGTAAGAAGAAGACAATAACTGCGGCACTACCTGAATCTGCACATTCTCCATAATAACCGTCATTTGCTCGATCACATAACTCTCAATCCGCTCTCCCTCCCAGCCAAATCGTCCATCCAGTTGGCAGCAGCACTGGTGGAAAAAAAGCTCCACCTGTCGCTCCACCTGCTCGCAAAATGCCGGCAATCCCTGAAGCTGTCCCATGCCAAAGGTAAGAATCGCCCACAATGCCGCGCACACAAGAAGCAGAACCGGCAGAACAATGCCTGCCGCCAGAAACTTTTTCTTAATCGGAATTTTTTTCTGTATCCGCTCCAGAAGGGGATACAGCAGGGTAATCAGCGCAAACGCTAAAAAGAAGGGAGCCGCCAGCGAAAACAGATACCGGAAGAAAAACCAGACCACCGCAGAGACAAGGCATCCTTTTGCCAGTTTATTCTTCCAAAGCCGTCCAATCAGATCGTTTCCCGCTCCGAATACCATGAAATTCTGCCTCCTTTCGACACTGCTTATCGCGCAAAAAGAAGCAGGCGAGTGTTCCTGCTTCTTTAATGATTATTATTTGATTTTTTTGAAATCTTATTCTCTAAATTTCTTTCCTGATATTATTTCCATTACTTTCCTATCTACATCCACTTATATCGCAAAATAAAGCGTTCCGTCTCTAATCGCATGTTATTTTCTCCATTCCCATATCGAACTTATGAAACGCCGCGCCCTCGGGCTTGATCTCAAACTGCATCCGTTTCCCTGTTTTCGGATGAATAAATGCCAGACGGTACGCGCAGAGCGCCGTCTCCCGCACGCCCAGCTTTTCCGCCAGTGCGAGCGCCGCCTGACCGCCATACTTGCGATCCCCCAAAAGAGGCATCTCCGCATTCGCCATCTGTACCCGGATCTGGTGGTGGCGTCCCGTGTGCAGACAGATTTTTGCAAGCGCAATCCGAAATAGCCCGCGGCTGTCATCCTCCTCTTCCGGCTTCAAAGCTTCTCCGCAAATCTTTCTATCTTGAGACAACGCTTCCGGAAGAGCCTCCCACAAAATCTCATAGGACAACCGCGCCTGCTTCGCCCCCTTTACTTCCGGCGGCACAACGCGTGAAGTGTTCGTCTTCGCGTCCTTTAACAGATAATCGGTCAGTTCACCCGTCCTCGGCATATCTTTCCCGCAGATTAACGCCAGATATTCCTTTTTCATTCCCTCCCCTGATGCCTGCCTGCTCAAATGTGCCGCTGCCGCCTTGTTTTTGGCAAATACCAAAATCCCCTCCACGGGCTGATCCAATCGATGAACCACACCCACGTAAGGGGATTTCTCTGCAGCGCCGTCCTTCTTCGCCGCCAGATAATTAGATATCTCGCTGACCATATCCGCCTGTCCTACCCGCGCGGTCTGAGTCGCGATCCCGGCGGGCTTATGACAGAGAATGATGTCGTTATCCTCATGGATGATTCTGTGTTGATTCATGGTGGTTTCCTTTACCCTGTCAGACTCGCAAACCCGCCCGCTATATTTTAAACCGGTACCCAATGCCCCAGATGGTCTCGATGTACTGCGGCTTTGCGGTGTCAAACTCTATCTTTTCGCGGATTTTCTTGATGTGTACGGTGACGGTAGCGATGTCACCGATGGAATCCATATCCCAGATTTCGCGGAACAGCTCTTCCTTGGAATACACATGGTTCGGATTCTCCGCCAGGAAAGTCAGCAGGTCAAACTCCTTTGTGGTAAAAACTCTTTCCTCGCCGTCCACATAGACCCGCCTGGCAGTCTTGTCGATCTTAAGTCCTCTGATTTCTATGATATCATTGACCTTCTGGTTGCTGCCCACCAGCCTGTCATAACGCGCCATATGGGCCTTCACCCTGGCCACAAGCTCCGAAGGGCTGAAAGGCTTCGTCATATAATCGTCCGCGCCCAGACCAAGACCCCTGATTTTGTCGATGTCATCTTTCTTTGCAGACACCATGATAATCGGAATATCTTTTTCTTCCCGAATCTGCTTGCAGACTTCAAAACCGTCAACTCCCGGCAGCATCAAATCCAGAATCACAAGGTCATAATTTCCCGAAAGAGCGGCTTCCAGCCCTTTGTCCCCGGTATTTTCAATCGTCACTTCAAAATCACTCAGTTCCAGATAATCCTTCTCCAGATCCGCGATTGCCTCTTCATCTTCCACAATTAGAATTTTACTCACTTCTCTGTCCTTTCCCTCAGCCTTTTTCCGATTCGCTGAGCCATTTCCGTATCACGAAATGCATACACGTGCCTTCATTTTCCTTACTGGTTGCCCAGATATAACCGCCGTGATCCTCTACGATCTTCTTCACAATGGACAGCCCGATTCCGCTGCCTCCCTGAGAGGAATTTCGGGACGCATCCGTCCTGTAAAACCGCTCAAATATATTCGGCAGATCCTTTGCCGCGATGCCCTTGCCGTTGTCCTCGATCTCCACGCGGATGGAATCCACCTCATCCAGAATGCGGATGTCAATGATGCCCTGTTCTTTATCCAGGTATTTTACACTGTTGCCAATGATATTATTGATAACCCGCTTTAACTGCTCCGGATCGGCGATGATCTGTGTGGACGGCTCCACCAGGTCTTCGTAATTAAGCTGAATATTTTTTGATTCCAGATCAAGCCCCACTTCTTCCACACAGTCACCGAAGTATTCCGCTACGTTGATGCGGTGGAAATTATAGGGAATGCGGTTATTGTCAATACCGGAATAGGTAGTCAGTTCATTGATCAGGCGATCCATGTCATTTGCTTTATTATAGATGGTTTTAATGTACTTATCCATCTTCTCCGGCGTGTCCGCAACACCGTCCATAATGCCTTCCACATATCCTTTAACCGCAGTAATGGGTGTTTTCAAATCATGGGAGATATTGCTGATCAGCTCCCGGTTTTTCTTCTCGTGTTCAAACTTTTCATCCAGAGATTCCTTCAGCCGCAGCCTCATATCCTCATAGTTGCGGTAAAGCTCGCCGATTTCACCCTTTTCCTCCGTGGTCAGCATGTATTCCAGATTGCCCTCGGCAATGTTCTGCATCGCCGTATTCAACTGGTTGATCGGTGTAAAAATACCTTTGCGGAACCACTGTGTCAGCAGGAAGCTGGTAAAAACCAATACCAGAATAAAAGCCAGTGCCATTCGGAGGAGCATCTTTCTGGATAGCAGAGAACTGACGCTTGTAATAACGAAAAAGCTCCCTTCGGCACCATCCGAAAAGCGAAAATCCACTTTTTTCACAAGCTTCCTGATATCGCTGTAATAGTATCCCGCCTCCGACCCCGGCATCTCATTCCCATATTCGGGCAATGCGGGGAAAATTTTTTTCGCATTACTATTATTGCTGGTATAATAGAGCAAACCACTTTTTCTGATTACAATATAGGAAGACTTATCCTTCAGGTCTGACGCAATCTCATCCAGATATGCCTCGTCTTCCATCTTTGACGGATCTTCCTTAATCTGCTGTCTTACCTTCTCCAACACTTCCTCGGAAATACGGCTGTAAGTTTCCACCGTGTATATATAAGAAGCATTATCCCGATCAAAAAAATCCGACGGCGTTTCCACGTCCTCTATGTGGCTGCCCACCACCAGAAGCGCGGCGCATGTCAGCAAAAGCGGCAACAGTACCATCGTCACCGATGTGATCAGAAGCCTTGTTCTAAATTTCACTCAAAAACCTTCTTTCTGATAGCACTTCTCACACTAACCCCCATGTCACGGCTCTGCTGCTGAGTTTTAGAAGTTCTTTTCATTCTATGATACCACAATTTACAAAGTTGAAAATAAAACATCTCCTATAATCTTATAAAAAATTTATAAATTTATAAAAATCGCATTGACAAGCTTATCCTGTTTGCTATAATGGACATGTAAAACAGTAATGATTCCTAGTTTTAAATCACAAAAGATCTGACGGATCAGGAGGAATTGCCATGGCGGTGAAATACAGTCGGCAGCGGCAGCTTATCCATAGCTTTCTGATGACCCGCAAGGATCATCCCACCGCCGACGTTGTGTATCAGAACGTCAGGCAGGAATATCCGAATATCAGTTTGGGAACCGTCTACCGCAATCTGACGCTTCTCGCCGACAGAGGAGAAATACAGCGCCTGCAGGTAGGCGACGGCGTTGACCATTTTGACGCGGATACTTCCCGTCACTGTCATTTTATCTGCTCGGACTGCGGTTGTGTGACAGATCTGCAGCTTGACTGCATGGATGATATGCTCGCCGAGGCCCAAAAGACATTTCACGGCAGAATAGACAGACAGTCCACTTGTTTTTACGGGCTCTGCGGCGATTGTCTGAACAAATTCGCCGATACTCTGACCGGGAATGCATAAATCAGGTTTCTTCCGCACTAACTATTTACGATGCTGAAAACCCATATTTTATGGGTAAAAATATCAAAAAAGAAAAGGAGATCACAGTATGAAATTTGTATGTCAGGTATGTGGTTATGTTCACGAAGGAGATTCTGCACCGGAGAAATGCCCTCAGTGCGGCGCACCGGCTGAAAAGTTCACAGCGCAGAGCGGCGCTATGGAATGGGCTGCAGAGCATGTAGTCGGCGTAGCAAAGGGCGTCAGCGAGGATATCATGGCTGACCTGAGAGCAAACTTCAACGGTGAGTGCACCGAGGTTGGCATGTACCTTGCTATGGCGAGGGTTGCACACAGAGAAGGATATCCCGAAATCGGTCTGTACTGGGAAAAGGCTGCATGGGAAGAGGCGGAGCATGCCGCTAAGTTCGCGGAGCTTTTGGGCGAAGTAGTGACCGATTCCACCAAGAAGAATCTGGAAATGAGAGTCGAGGCTGAGAACGGCGCAACCGCGGGTAAATTTGATCTCGCAAAGCGTGCGAAAGCCGCTAACCTGGATGCGATCCACGACACCGTGCATGAGATGGCCCGCGATGAGGCGAGACACGGCAAGGCGTTTGAAGGTTTGTTAAAGAGATATTTTGGCTAATCGCCACATATCTATAAAGTACAAAGGAGGAAAGTGATATGAAAAAATATTTTTGTAATCCCTGTGGCTACACTTACGATCCCGAGAAGGGCGATCCGGAGCACGGCATCAAACCCGGCACGGCGTTTGAGGATCTTCCGGCAGACTGGTGCTGCCCCATCTGCGGCGTGACTAAGGATATGTTCCAGCCGGTTATTGAAAATTACAACTAAATATCACATAAGGAAGGGCGTCCTGACATGGGCGCCCTTTTTTGTAGCTATTTCTTCGGCTTCACGGCTACTGCATCCGACCTATTCCGGTTTTGCCTTCGGCAAAGAGGTCGGATGCTTCTCAACCTCTACATGTTCTCACAGACATTGCAGCAAGTGCAAAGTCCTGGGCTGAACTGTTACTTATTTCTCCTGTTTTATCTCCGTTTTTCTGGGCATACTGTATAATATATCCTTTAAAAATTTGTTAATTCCGCCTATTTACATTTTAAAATGCGGCAGATATTATATTCTCACAAAATATTAATTATATGTTCGCTCTGTTTCTACCAGTATCTATTATATAGCCTTTCTAAAACATTACAATGGATAA